>JALCBB010000120.1:0-2421 GCA_028066985.1 Alphaproteobacteria bacterium | reverse complement strand
TGTTGTCGTCGTTCCTTTGACCTTGACGACCTTTGACGGCGCCTTCGTTGTCGTCTTCGTCTTCCCCTTGACCTTAACGGCACCCGTTTTCGGCGCCGTTTTCGTTTTGACCTTGGCGGTCTTCGCCTTTCTTTTTCTCTTTTTCTTTTTCGCGGGAACATCCCCGGCGACGGGAGCGCGCAGACAGCAGATAGCCACAGCGAGCGCGTCAAGAGCGTCGCTGCGCGTTTCGCGACGCGCGGCGGGCAGCAGACGATGCACCTCCTCGGCGACCTGCTCCTTGGGCGCGAAGGTGTCGCCCGTGACGGCGCGCTTGACCTCAATCGGCGCGAACGAACGCGGACGATGTCCCGCGCGCGCCGCGGCGAGAAGCGCGACGCCGCGCGCCTGTCCGAGCAGCAGCGAAGTGCGGGGATTCTTGTTGACGAAGACCGTCTCCACCGCGACCGCGTGCGGCCGAGTCTCGCCGACAAGCCGCGTGAGTTCGGAGAAGATGAAGTCCAGGCGGAGGGCGTCGTCTTCTTTGGCGTTCGGAACAATGACGCCGCTGGCGATGTATTTCGGCTTGCGGTTTTTCGCGCAGGAGATGAGTCCCCACCCTGTGCGGCGCAGACCCGGATCCACGCCGAGAATGTTCTGCGCGGACGACGACGATGACGACGAAGGCGCGCGGCGTTTTCCGGACGGCATCAGACTTCCGCCGCGCCTACGCCGCCGCGCCGGTTTCGGCGGCGAGACTCTCGAGGAGCGCGGCGGGGACATCAAAGTTGGCGTAGACATGCTGGACATCCTCGTTGTCGTCCAGGCCGTCAAGGAGGGCGAGCAGACTGCGCGCGTCTTCGGGTTTGCGGAGTGTTTGTTTTGTGTCGGGCTGCCAGGCGAGACGGGCGCTGATGTCGTGTCCTGTGAGTTCGGCGAGACTGTCGCGGACGGCGGCGAGGTCTTCGGGCGCGGCGGTGATGATGTGGAGGTCGTTCTCCTGACGGCAGTCCTGGGCGTTGATCTGGAGGGCGAGTTCCAGCGCCTGGTCGTCGTCGTGGTTTTCGCGCGGAAGTTCCAGACGCGCGACGCGGCGGAAGAGAAAGGCGACGGAGTTGGTCTCGCCGAGGCTGCCTCCGTTTTTGGAGAGCAGGACGCGCAGCGCGGCGCTTGTGCGGTTGCGGTTGTCGGTGAGGGTTTCGATGATGAGGGCGACGCCGGCGGGTCCGTAGGCTTCGTAGCGGATTTCTTCCAGGGAGGCGGAGTCGCGGTCGGCGGCGCGTTTGAGGGCGCGGTTGATGTTGTCTTTGGGCATGTTGGCGGCGCGGGCGGCGGATATGGCGGCGCGCAGACGGGGGTTGGCGTCTGGGTTGCCGGCGGCTGCGGCGGCGGTGATTTCGCGGGCGATTTTGGCGAAGGTTCGGGCGCGTTTTTTGTCTTGTGCGCCTTTTCGGTACATGATATTTTTGAATTGGCTGTGTCCTGCCATTTTGGGGTTCCCGGGCGCGATTCGTTTGTGTTGTTATATAATTACCAGCAGAGTTGTCTGGTATCAAACTTCAATAATTACGAGACATACGAAGCGCAGTCTCTGGCATTAGCGGGAGTTTGACTAAGACATTCACGGTGTCGGCTCAAGCGAGCGATGCCGGCAGACGGGTGCGGGCTAGCCCGCAAAAATAAATTTTGACTATTTAAGGGGTCAATAAATTATTTGTTTTTTTCATCTTTATGGTCTTGATATCTGATTTTTGGTTCCTATATGTCGTTTATCACGGGGTGTTTCTGGCTTATGGATGAGGAAAGGACAGGACGATGTATCTCGTTCCGAGGACTTCGCGTTTCGGCGATGTGGGCGACATTTTTGACGACTTTTTCGGATCTCCTTCTCTGACGCGGGCGGTGTCGTCTCCGCGTTATGATCTTGAGCGGGTCGGCGAGGGGACTTACGACATTTCTCTCGCGGTGCCGGGTTTCGGGCGCGAGGAGATTGAGATTTCGCAGACGGACACGCGTCTTGTGGTGAAGGGCGAGCGCGGGAGCGAGTCCGGCGATGACGGCGACGGGAGCGGCGGCGAGTCGTTTTATGTGCATCGCGGAATTGACCGGCGTTCGTTTCGCCATTCGTTTCGGCTGGCGGCGGGTACGAAGGTGAGCGCCGCGACGCTTGCGGACGGGATTCTGCGTCTGCGTCTTGAGAGCGAGGCCGCCGCGGACCCGCGCCGCATTGAAATCAAGTCTTAAGGCGGATTTTCCTGCCTGCCCCGCGTGCCGTCACCCGACGCGCGGGGCAGACTTAAACAAGCCTTTGGCATTAGCGGGCGTTAATCAGGAGACAGACGAAGGGCGGCCTATGGCATTAGTGGGCGCTTGACTAAGACATTCACGGCGTTGGCTCAAGCGAGCGATGCCAGCAGACGGGTGCGGGCTAGCCCGCAAAAA
>JALCBB010000119.1 GCA_028066985.1 Alphaproteobacteria bacterium | reverse complement strand
CAACATTGTTAATGTCTAAATATAACTCCCACTAATGCCAAATGCCGCACTTCGTTTGTCTTCTAATTAAAGCGCCCGCTAATGCCAGAGGCGGCGCTTCGGATGTCTTCTGATTAAAGCCTGGAAATAGCAAAAAAATCGGCGCTATCACCGCTGTCCGCATGACCAAAATATCTCCCACATCACCACCAAAATATGCCATAATGCCCGAATGAATAACCTCAAACTCCATAGCATCCAAATCCCCGCCGACGCGCCAGGGCAGCACACCCAACTCCAATACTACACCCTCTCGCCGCCTAAACCCTCCGCCAAAATCTACATCCAGGCCGCGCTCCACGCCGACGAACAGCCCGGCACAATGATCCTCCACTTCCTCCTCCAAAAACTCGCCGCCTCCAAACACAAACCCCTCGCCCAATTCACCATCCTCCCGATGGCCAACCCGCTCGGAATGCAAAACATCCACCTCCAGCACCACACCGGCAGATACCACTCCGCCTCAGGCACCAACTACAACAGACAATGGCCCGACCTCCACAAACTCGTCACGCAGGATAACCACAGCCTCCACAAAAAACTCTCGCGCAACGCCGCGAACAACCGCCGGCTCATCCTCGGCGAAACAAAAAAATGGCTCAAGGCTCAAACACCCGCCTCCGCCCTGCAGGCGCATCGCCTCGCCGTCACCTCGCTCGCCTACGACGCCGACATCGTCCTGGACCTGCACTGCGACAACAACGCGCTCAAACACATCTTCACCTTTCCGCAATTCATGCCCGAATATCAGGACCTCTCCGACCACATCCAGGCGAAAGCCGTGCTCGTCGCCGAAATGGAAAACTCCGGCACCTTTGAAGAAACCTGGATCAATCCCTGGCTCAAACTCGCGCGGCAGTTCCCCGACAAAAACATTCCGCCGCCGCCGTTCTCCGCCACGATTGAGTGGCGCGGACAGGGCGATGTCGGCGAAACACCAAACAAAAAAGACGCCGAGCAACTTTTTCACTTTTTTCAGGCGCGCAAACTCATCAGCGGAACGCCGCCGCGTCCGTCCAGGGGCGCGGTCGCCAGGCATTTTAACGCCACGCAGGTTCTGCGCGCGCCGGAGCCTGGACTTCTTGACTACAGAGTCAAGCCGGGCGACAGGGTTAAGGTCGGCGAGACCGTCGCTGATCTTGTCGCTCTGCAGGGACCGGACGCCTTCCGCGGACGCACGCCTCTTAAAGCCGCCACGAGCGGACTTGTGCTTTCCACGAACTACCACAAGTATGTCTGGCGGGGCGCGAGCGTTGCTAAAATCGTCGGCAGCAAGCCGCTGCCGGACAGGGGCGACTTTCTTCTGGAGGACTGAACTATGAGCGAGAACCTCACGCCGTCCGGGGGCGATGCTTCGTTTTCGGAGATGATTCATCACGAGCGGCCGCGGTATGCCGGATTCTGGATTCGCACGCTTGCTTCTTTTGTTGACACTGCTTTGCTTCTGGTTGTTATTTTTCCGTTGTTTTTGGCTATTTACCCTTCCGAGTCCGGCGATCATTTTATCAGTTATGTGGTTACTCCTGTGATTGTTTTCATTTTCTGGGTTTTGAAGCAGGCGACGCCTGGCAAGATGGTTGTGTCGGTGAAGATTGTGGACGCGAAGACAGGTCGTCCGCCGACGAAGTTTCAGTATGTTGTGCGCTATCTTGGTTATTATGTTTCTATGCTGCCGTTCGGGCTGGGATTTCTGTGGGTTGCTTTTGATCCGAAGAAGCAGGGATGGCACGACAAAATCGCCCGCACCCTCGTCATATACAAACAGAATTAATTAGAAGACAAACGAAGTGCGGCATTTGGCATTAGTGGGAGTTTGACCTAGACAGTCACAATGTTGGCTCAAGCAAACCGCACCAACTAATGCCCGCAGGCGCTGCCTGCAAAACGCGGCAGGGTCAAGACAGCCCCCTACTCGCGGTACTCCGGCTCCTGCTCGTCCAAAGTCAAGCGCAACTCCGAAAAATGACGCTCGCCAGAACTCATCCCCTCAACAGGATAATTCTCAATCTGCGACACCACACGCGACGCCACCCCGTCACTCATCACCCGCAAAGGACGACCCGTAGACAACGCCTTCACATAAATCTCACACGCACGCTCAAAATAAAACAAGTAGTCAAATGTCTCCGCCACATTCGGACCCACCACCAGCACTCCATGATTGCCCATCACCATCACACGACACTCCGGACGCGCGTTCAACATCGCGGCACAACGCGCGCCCTCCTCCGCAAAGGCAAGACCGTCATAACCCTCGTCAATCAAAAGACGATCGTGAAACATCGCCGCGCTCTGCTCCAACGGCGGAAGACGGCTGTCCTCCAAACACGCCAGCACCGTCGCATAAACCGAATGCACATGCATCGCGCAACCCACATGTCCACACTCGCGGTGAATAGCACCATGCAAACCCCACGCCGTCGGATCCGGAGCATCCTCGCGCTCAGGCGTAGAGTCGTCGTTCACATCAATCAACAGCATGTCGCTCGCCCGCAAACGCGAAAAATGACGGCGGTCAGGATTTATCAACACCATCCCGCCGCCGACTCCAAGCGAAAAATGATTCGCGACCGCCTCATGCAGCCCGAGACGCGCCGCCCAGCGAAAGGCACACGCGAGATCAACGCGCTCCTCGTAATGCTCCATGTTGGAGCCGGCACGCGACATGCGAACAACCGACATAATCCTGCCTCCGTAGTGCGCGCCCGCGACGGGTGCGGGCGTTCGGTTTCTGTGCTAACATTATAGCACACTGGAAGCGCGCCGTCCTGACGCGGCGGCGCTCCGCCCACGACGCAGATATCCCTTGTGAGCGATTTATCCCGGCATCCGCTTTTTCACGGCAGGAGCAGGTCCCGCGCCAACCTCCTCGAGGTTGAGGTCTCGTGGATCCTGCCGCTCGACGGCGCCGCCGCCCGCGACCTCATCGCCCGCGCCGAGTCCGAAGGAGCGCACCCCGCGCTGCTCGCTCCCCTCTGGCCCGTCGGACGCGCCAACCTCGCCGCCCACCTCTGCGCGCGCGGCGACGACGCCGTTGACGCGCTCCTTGACGCGCTCGCCGAGACGAACCTGCAGCAACTCGCGCACGACCTGAACGGTCTGCACGAAAAGCGCGGCGCGGAAAAGTTCTCGCCCGAAAAGTTGGGACATCCGATCGTGCAGTTGCTCTACGGATACGCGGAGAGCGTCGCGGGCGTCCTCGCGGCGGACGCCGACTACGAGCGGCGCGTGTCCGCGCTTGAGGACAGGCTCGCGGAGTCGGGGTCGCTCGTGAAGTTGTTTCTGAATGTGCTGTTTCAGTATTTGCGCGGCGAGGGCGTCGGGATTGAGGCGGCGGAGGTCGTGTCGGCGGGAATGTCGGGCGGCGACAGCGCCGGTGCCGGCGAGAAGAGCGCCGGTCGGCGGCGATTTTCGCTGAGCGCGTTGAAGGGGAGGGTTGTCCGCGCGCCGGCTGTGAAGGCGGAGCCTATCCGTGTGGTTGTTGACGAGACTGACGCGGTCGGCGGCGCGGAGGGCATCGTTGACGGAGAGGGCGAGAGTGACGGCGCCGAAATTTCGCTGCCCGAAGAGACAATTGAAACAGACGAGACGACTGCGACCGTCGCCGTTGCAGAGTCTGATGAGACGACAACGGCCGTCACCGTCGCAGAGTCTGATGAAACGACGACAGGCGCCGTTGAATTGTCCAATGAAACTGCTGAAGCAGATGAGACTGCGGCCGTCACCGTCGCTGAGTCTGACGAGACTTACGCCGTCGCCGTTGAGTCGTCCGAAGAGGCGGACGAGTGGCACCAGCACGAAGAGCCGCGCGAAGAAGAGGTGGAAGGCATCATCGTCGGACGGCAGACGCCTCCGACACGCGGCGAAAAAGTGTGGGTGTTCTTTGACAGAGCGCCATCGCTGCTGTTCAAAAGCATCCTCCGCGTCGGACTGCAGGGCATCGGGCGCGGCGCATACGCCTTCGGACACGGCATGCGTACACTCGGCGTCTCGGCAAGCCAGCAGCGCAAAGAACTGCAGGCGCGCGCCGAAGCCCATCAGAGCAGCCGCGCCGCGCTGCGCCTCGAACGCGCCGCCGAGAGGGCTCGGCTCGCCGAAGAGCATCGTCGCGAGATAGAGGAGGAACTCAGACAGCAGAACGAAGCCGAGCCGACGCATCAGCCGATATTCGTCTCGGGCGACGAATACACTCACGACGAGCAGACCGAAGCCGTCGCGGAGCAGGATGAGACAACGACACCGGCGGCGCCTTCACCGTCGCCGTCTCCGTTGCCGTCATCGCAGACGACAACGCCGGCGCCGTCATCGTCTCCGTTGCCTGTGTCGTCGGCGGGCGCGCCTGTTCTGGTTTCATTTAAGAGGAGGAGGGCGACGGAGGCGGCGCCGTATCATCCGCATCAGGCGGAGACGCAGCCGCAGCCTGTTCATCCGGCGCGTCCTGCGCCGATGTCGTCGGCGGCGTCGGGGCGCGGCGGCGGACGGCGTGTGCGGATGTCGGAGTCGACGGTGTATCGTCGGACGCCGCGCATCGCGGTGCGGGGCGGAGGTGATCCGCGGGCGCGGCGGCAATGGCGCATGGCGGGATTTCTGGCGTTTCTGTGGCATCTTTTTCGTGAGACGCTTCACATTCTGGACCGGCCGATTATTGTTCCGGTGAGTCTGGTTGTGCTGGCGGTGACTTTCTTTTTGATATGGTCTGGCTGGCAGCCGGATGCTCCTGTTGCGCCGGCGGATACGGGACCGGCGGTATCTTACGAGTCGAGTCCTGGCGGGCAGGAGGTGCAGCCTGAGGCGGGGAAGCGGCTTCCGCTGACGATGCCGGAGGTGCGGTATTGTTTGTATCAGGAGGAGCGTTTGCAGTCTTTGCGCGAGCGGGTCAATCCGTATTCGGAGTATGAGATCACGCGTTACAACCGTGAGGTTGAGGATTACAACGCGCGTTGTCTGGACTTTTTGCATCCGCCTGGGGTGGTGACGGCGGTGCGTGGCGAGATAGGGGAGTGGCGCGGGGTTTTGGGCGAGGAGGCTGCGGAGATTTTGCGTTCGTGGCAACTCTCGGCCCCCGATTCCGAACAGAACCCCTAATTTAGGAGACAAACGAAGCACTGTCTCTGGCATTAGTGGGCGTTTGACTAAGACAGTCACGATGGCCGCTCAAGCGAACCGCACCCACTAATGCCCGCAGGCGCTGCCTGCAAAAATTAAATTAAAAAGAAATTAATTTATTTAATTAGACACCATTAATAGTCAATTAGTAAGAAAGCAATTTACTTAATTGACCCCTTAAATTGTCTATTTAATTTTAATTTTTTTTTGCGGGCTAGCCCGCACCCATTAGTTGGTGTGTTTCGCTTGAGCCAGCATTGTTAATGTCTAAATCTGACTCCCACTAATGCCAAATGCTGAACGCCGATTTAATTGACACCATTAATTGTCTACTATTAATTAATAAAAGCAATTTATTTAATTGACCCCTTGAATAGTCCAATTATTTTTTTAATTTTTTTTGCGGGCTAGCCCGCACCCATTAGTTGGTGTGTTTCGCTTGAGCCAACA
>JALCBB010000010.1 GCA_028066985.1 Alphaproteobacteria bacterium | reverse complement strand
CGATGCCAGCAGATGGGTGCGGGCTAGCCCGCAAAAAAAAATTAAAAAAATAATTGACAAATTAAGGAGTCAATTAAATCGGCGTGCTGTCCTTGGCATTAGTGAGCGTTTGACTAAGACATTCACGATGCCGGCTCAAGCGAGCGATGCCAGCAGATGGGTGCGGGCTAGCCCGCAAAAAAAATTAAAAATTAATAAATGGACTGTTTAAGGGGTCAATTAAATAAATTGCTTTCTTTTTAATTTAATTTTTTTTGCAGGCAGCGCCTGCGGGCATCAGTTGGTGCGGTTCGCTTGAGCGGCTGCTGTAAGAGTCTGAAATTCTCGCTCACTAATGCCAAGGGCGGTGACAGGGGGCGTCGCGCAAAATAAAGGAGGTTTTATTTAAGGCGAAAAATAGTGTAAATTACCCGAATGCGCCTGCTGCACGAAGCACCCTTGGACCCGCGCTCGCGGTTCATCCGACTCGTCCTGTCGGAAAAGAACCTCTCATTTGAACTGCGCGAAGAACGCTCGTGGGAACGCGCGCCCGAATTCCTCACCCTCAACCCCGCCGGCGAAACACCCGTCCTGCGCGAAGCCGGCGGCCTAAATGTCCCCGGCGCAACCGTCATCGCCGAATACCTGGAAGAACTGTACCCCGAACACTCGCTGATGGGCGGCGACGCCGTGTCACGCGTGGAAACCCGCCGCCTCCTCGGCTGGTTCCTGGACAAACTGTCGCGCGAAGTCACCGAAGCACTGCGCGAAGAAAAATTCCTGAAGCGCGTCGTATACAACGCTCCGCCGGACGTAAGCGTGCTGCGCGCCGCGTCAGCAAACCTGTCGCACCACCTGGACTACATCGCATGGCTCGCCGAACACCGGCGCTGGCTCGGCGGCGAACGCATGACGCTGGTCGACCTCGCGGCGGCGGCGCAGTTGTCAGTGCTGGACTACCTCGGCTCAATAGAATGGCCGTCATCGGAGAGCGAGGCGCGCGGCTGGTATGCGCGGATGAAGTCGCGTCCGTCAATGCGCGAGATATTGTCGGAGCGCATGAGCGGCGTGATGCCGCCGCGTCATTATTCGGATCCTGATTTTTAGGTGCTTTTGTGCGCCTGTTTTGTTTCGGACTCGGCTATGTGTGCGTGGCGCTGTCGGAGCATTTGCGCGCGCGCGGCATCGCGGTAAGCGGAACGACGCGCGACGCCGCGAAAGGCGAGACGCTGCGCGGACGCGGCGTGAAAGTTTTCGGCGTCACTTCGGACGACTTTGACGATGCTTTCCGGGAGGAGTTGAGCCGCGCGACGCACATTGTATGCTCGGTTCCGCCGGACGCGGGAGGCGGCGATCGCTTTCTGGAGATGCTGAACGACTGGCGCGGCGGCGGCGCTTTGGAGTGGATCGGCTATTTATCGGCGACTTCGGTGTACGGCGATGCCGGCGGCGGCGAGGTGGACGAGTTTTCCGCGGTGCTTGGCGCTGGAGATACGACCGAGGGCTTGGGCGAAGGGAGACATTTACAGCGCGGATTTTTGCGGGTTCGCCATGAGTCGGGATGGATGGATTTGGCTGGAAGGCTTGGAGTCGCGGGGGCGTGTTTTCGCCTGTCGGGGATATATGGTCCCGGACGCAATGTATTGGAGCGCGTGCGTGCGGGTCGGGCACGCCGGATAGTGAAGTCCGGACATGTAATGAGCCGCATTCACTTGTCGGACATAGTGACGGCGCTGGACCTGGCGATGGGAGCGCGTGCTGGTGGTATTTTTAATTTGAGTGATGACGAACCTGCGTCCGCGGCTGAGGTGACGGAGTATGCGTGCGACTTGTTAGGGGTGTCTCCTCCTGTTGAGGAGTTATGGGAGGATATCCGCGACGACTTGTCGCCGATGCTGCGGAGTTTTTACGAAGTGGATCGACGCGTAGTTTCGCGCCGCACTTGCGAGGTTTTGGGCTGGCGTCCTTTGTACCCTTCCTACCGCGAGGGCTTGACTGCCCTGCTTAAAACAGGCGATACTTCGGATTAAGGAACAGAGTGTCATCCGACACGGGAAGCGAGGCGAAAATGAACAAAGAGCAAATTCTGGCGATCCACGAGTATCTCCGCGAAAACTCTCCCGGAGTTGATTTGCTCGAGAAGTATCTGCACGACGCAAAGAGACCTTTTTGCGACAGCGTTGAGGAGACCGTTTTATACATCCCTTTGTATTCCGCGTTTCCGCGCAGTGCTTCCGTGTGGACGCCCCGCATTGAGTGGTTGAGGAACAACAATTGGGGAGTAAAGGAGATCGCCGCACTCGACTTGTCCGAGAGCGGGGTGGAAAAGATTGCTTCCGGAGTGATGTCAGACGGAAGTTCCTTCGGCAGTCCCAAGGCGGTGAAATATTTGATCGTGCGCGCCAAAAGAATATCTTCGTATGGCGTCGCCAACCTTGAGCGTGAATTGGAGATGCCGGAAAACTGGACTTTCCAGTCTGTCCGGAAGCGGATTAATTTCTTGTGCGATCTCGGAGGTATCGGAGAAAAAGCCGCGCTCCATATCCTGATGGAACTGCGATGGGATGTGGTGAAACCCGACATGCACATTTGTCGTTTTTTGAGTCGCCTTGGAGGCGACTGGTCTCGCTTTTTTCCCGAGGGAGAGGCGGAGGAGGTGGCGAGTCATCTGCTGTCAGAGTTCCTTGAGACCTGGCACAAGAAGTGCATCGACATAAGACAGGCGACAGGCTGGGAGTCGAGGCAGGTCGACATGCTGATTATGTTCTTCACGCAGGGTGAAGAGGGTCTCGCGCCTCCTCTTTGCACGAAGAATCCGGAGTGTGCGCGTTGCCGGGTCCCGAATTGCAAATACGGGGAGAGCGCGACTTAAGACGGCGGCGGGGCGTGACTCGTCCGCCAAAACCGGCAAAAAACGCGGCGGGGGCGATGGCTCCGTTGAGCCAAAGCACCTCACAACATCGGCGCTAAACGAGCAAGAACAGCATCGCGCGACTCGTCCGTCAAAATCAACAATGAACGCGGGACGCCGGCGCCGTCATACTCCGTGCGCACCTCGCGAATGCGACGGCCCCAGTCCTCAAGATAACGCTCCTCCGATACAACCGACTCGCCAGAAAGCGTCAGGCGCGCCAAAAGCCTCCCCGCCAACGCGCCCGCAAATAAACTCTCCCCGAACGGCTCGCCAAACCAGAAGTCCATCCCCGACGGCGCAATGCTCGGCACCCACACCCACAACGGCGACTCAATACCCGCAGCCTCAGGACCAACCCCAATACTGCCGCCGCTGTAAGCGCGTCCGTGGGTCGTGAGCGGCCAGCCGTAGTCGGCGCCGACACGCAGCAGGTTCACCTCGTCGCCGCCGCGCGGTCCATGCTCGTGAAACCACACAGCGCCCGTGCGCGGATGCACCTCCAGTCCCTGCGAGTTGCGCGTGCCGGACGCGACGACCGTCGCGCGGCCGGCGCCGTCGCCGTCCGCAAACGGATTGCCCGACGCCGGCGCGCCGTCAAGTCTGATGCGGTGAATCTTGCCGGCGTCATCGTCCGGATCGCGCGCGCGCGGAGGGTCGCCGCGCTCGCCCACCCCGAACACAAGATCGCCGTCGCGCGTGAAGCGCAGACGGCAGCCGAAGTGGCGTCCGCCGCGCGACTTCGGCTCGGCGGCGAAGATGCGCTCAACCTCGGTGAGCCGCGCTCCCGCCAGCCGCGCGCGAAAGACCTCGGTGCCGACCCTGCCGCCGTCGCCGACCGCCGCCGCGAAGACGATCTCGCCGGTGTCGGCGAAGTTCGGAGTCGGCTGCACATCCAGGAGTCCGCCCTGTCCGCCGGCGTTGATTTTGGGCAGTCCCGAGATGCGTTGTTTGCGCGGCGCGGCGGGGGTGTCCAGCAGGAACAGGCGTCCGCTTCTTTCGGAGAGGAGCGCGCCGCCGTCCGGCAGGAGTCCGAGCGCCCAGGGGCTGCTGAGGTTGTCCTGGAGGATTTCAATTTTGAAGCGGACGCGGTTTTGCGCGCGCGCGGGCGGCGCGGTGAGTCGCGCGGCGGAGACGGCGACGAGTCCGGCGGATGCGGAGCGGAGAAATTTTCTTCTGCTGATCATTTCGGTCTTACGGCGCCGGGTCAGAGTGAAGGGAGAAGGTGAAGGCCGGGGTCAAGGGCGAGAGTGACGGCGCCGAGCATAAAAGGAGACGGGTGAAGGTCATAGTCAAGATTGACGGCGACAGTGAAGGTGATAGTCAAGGGCGGGAGTGAAGGTGACGATCGTGGTCAAGGGCGAGAGTGATGGCGACGGGCTTAAAAAGGAGACGGTGATGGTCGTGGTCGTTGTCGTAGTTGCAAGCGAGGGTGAAGGTGACGGGTGCGGTGACGGGCTTAAAAAGGAGACGGTGATGGTCGTAGTCGTAGTTGCAGGCGAGGGGAAGATGACGGGTGATGGTGGCGGGCTTAAAAAAGAGGGTGAAGGTTGTAGTCGTTGTCGTGATTGCAGGCGAAGGTTTAAGGTGACAGATGACGATGGTGATTGTCTGTGGTCGTTGTCGTTGTCGTAGTTGCAAGCGAGGGGGAGGTGACAGGTTAAGGTGGCGGGCTTAAAAAGGAGGGTGAAGGTTGTAGTCGTTGTCGTAGTTGCAGGCGAGGGGGAAGGTGACAGGTTAAGGTGACGGTGAAGGTCGTTGGCGCGCTAGCCGCCCGTCGTGTTCATTGAGCGTGAAACAGCGACTTCGTCCGCCGCGCCCGCAAGCGCATGATGCAGCGCAAAATCATGCCCCTTCGGCTTCCGCGCAACCGCACCGCGAATAGCAGCCTCAAGTTCAGGACTGTCAGCAGTCGGATCCGCGCGAACAATATCACGCAAAGAACGCGCCGTGTTCTGTCCAAGACACGGATACAAAGTCCCCGTACAGGTGACACGCACGCGATTGCAGTTGTCGCAAAAATTGCCCGTCATCGGCGCGATAAAACCAACATTGCCGCCCGTCTCCTCGCAAAAATAATAACGCGACGGACCCCCGGTGTCCTTGTCAGCCGGCACAAGCGAAAGATGCTCGCCAAGACGACGCCTCACCTCCGCAAGCGACAAATACTGCGAAAGCCTCACGCCCGGCGTCAACTCGCCAAGCGGCATCACCTCAATAAATGTGATGTCAAAATCCCGCGCGCCGCACCAGCGCACAAGATCAAGAAGTTCGTCCTCGTTGAAGTCCTTAATGACAACAGCGTTGATCTTGACCTTAAGACGCGCGGCCTTCGCGGCGGCGAGTCCGTCAAGAACAGGCTGCAGATGTCCGGTGCGGGTGAGCCGTCCGAAACGACCGGGATCAAGCGTGTCAAGCGACACATTGACACGCCGCACACCGGCGCCATAAAGCGGAACAGCAAGCCGCCCAAGTTGACTCCCGTTCGTGGTGAGCGTGAGTTCGCGCAGTCCGCTCCCGACAAGACCCCCGAGCGACTGAAACAGCGACAGAACATTGCGCCGCACAAGCGGCTCGCCGCCCGTAATCCGCAGTTTGGAAACTCCAAGCCGGACAAAGGCGCGCGCGACGGCGTCCAATTCCTCAAGCGAAAGGACATCGCGCTTCGGCAGAAACGCGACATTCTCAGGCATACAATACGAACACCGAAAGTCGCAGCGGTCGGTGACGGAAAGCCGCAGGTAGGAGACGCGGCGTCCGTGCGGGTCAACGAGCGGCGCGGGCGCGGCGGCGGCGGACGCGAGAAGGGTCATGGCGCAATGATAGCACATCGGATGTTATAGTGTTGCGATGAGCCTCGCCGACAGAGCCGCGATTTTGCCGACGCCCGGCGACTCCCGCCTGACGCGCGAGGTCGCGGGCGAGGACGAGACGGGCGCGGCGGTGTCGCTGGCGGTGGTTGAAGAGCGTCCGCTGACGATATTTCTGAACGCCGAGGAAATCGTGACCGCGATGACGGTCGGCGACTATCCCGAATATCTGGCGCTCGGATACCTGCTGAA
Source organism: Alphaproteobacteria bacterium (assembly GCA_028066985.1). Lineage (GTDB taxonomy): Bacteria > Pseudomonadota > Alphaproteobacteria > JALCBB01 > JALCBB01 > JALCBB01. Next base: position 25,732 of record JALCBB010000010.1, on the reverse strand, counting down.
CCAGCGCATACTCCGCGCCGACGACAAAGTCAGCGCCATTGACTACGACGACGATCTCGGAGTCGTCGTGGTGCGCGCCGAAGGCGAGGGCGTCGGACGATCGCTGGGGCGCCGCGTGCGGACATCGGGCTGCGCGGAAGGCACGGTGTTCGAGTCGTTCATGGAGGAGGTCGCGGAGGTGCGCCTCGCGGACGAGGGCTGTCTCAAGGTGTCGGACTTCTATCATTTTCTGGGCGAGATTGCGCGGGTTCCGAGTTTGTATTTGCGGGCGGGAGCGATACACGGCACGGCGCTGGCTCGCGGCCGCGACCTCCTGGTTTTTTTTGAAGATGTGGGTCGTCACAACGCGGTCGACAAGGTCGCGGGCTGGATGGCGAGCGAGGGCGTGGCGGCGTCCGACAAGTGGCTGTACACGACCGGCCGTCTGACTTCGGAGATGGTGTTGAAGAGTGTGCAGATGGGAGTTCCTGTGGTTGCGAGCCGTTCGGGTTTCACGCATGCGGGAGTTGAAATGGCGCGCCGCGCCAACCTGACGCTGATAGGCCGCGCGCGCGGACATCGTTTCACGGTGCTGTCGGGCGGCGGACGCCTGAAGAGAGACGCGGAGGTGTCGCGTGGTCGGGTATGACGAGGTGCTGGGCGTGGTCTTGTGCGGCGGCCGCGCGCGGCGGATGGGCGGCGAGGTGAAGCCGTTGTTGTGGGTCGGCGGCGAGACGATATTGTCGCGGATACTGGTGCGGCTGGGGAGTCTGGATGTTGTTCTGAATGTGAACGGCGACGCGTCTCGTTTTGAGCGTTACGAGATGGAGGTCTTGCCTGATGTTGTCGGCGGACGGGTCGGTCCGCTTGCCGGAGTGCTGACGGCGATGGAGCGCGCGGGCGGAGATTACGGGTATGTGTTGAGTGTTCCTGGCGATGCTCCATTTTTGCCGGTGGATTTGCTGGAGCGCCTGGGTGATGCGATGGTTGAGGGGGTGGATATTGTGGCGGCGTCTTCGGGGGGTCGGGTTCATCCTGTGGTTGCGCTGTGGAGGGTTGGGCTGGCTGGTGATTTGCGTACTGCTCTGGTGGACGAGGGAGTCCGCAAGATCATGGATTTCACCGAGCGTTTTGCTGTTGAGGTTGTGCCCTGGGAGGTGGGAGTGGTGGATCCGTTTATGAATTTGAACACTTACGCTGACCTGGAGTTAGCGATGCAGGTTTCCTAGGGAGCATCCTTTGCCCCGCGGGAGCCAGCGACGGCGCCGCGATTCGGGGGCGGGGGTCCGCGTTTTTTGCTGATTTTGGCGGACAAATCACGCCCCGCTACCCTCGCCCCCGAATTCAATAGAATTGATTAAATATTAAATTTAATTTAATACAATTTTTATAACTATATGATTATATTGACTTTTTTGCTATTAATACAAAATTATTCTGTAATTTTGATATTATTAATCATATTTAATCAAATTACCCTATTGACAGGGGCAATTGCATGTTGTATCACTCCCGAGACGGCCAAAAACTAACCTCTTTAAACAGGAGAAAGCACCATGGGAATGAAAGAAATCAGCATCAGGGAGTCTACGTACAATCGCCTTCAGCGTCATGTGCGGACATTTAACGACACGCACGATACCGTCTTGTGCCGGATACTTGACGCAGTGGATGGACCGGGAGTGTCTACGGTCGAGGGAAAGCCGAATGGTGCGAAAAGGTGGGGCTTCAGAAAGAAGTCCGGACACGAAGAGAGCAACCCTCAGGAGGCTTCGTTCGGGCGCCCTCACCACCACACGGAATCTCCGGGAGAGGTCTCGGGCACGGAGGATCTGAGCGGCATTGAACAGAACTTCGATCCGAGACGGCTGCCCGACCTTAGGCACACAAAGGTCCTCTACGCGCGCATCAACGGCGAAGAAATCCCACATCCGAAGTGGAATTTTTTGCTCGAGCGGGTGGTCACTATCGCCATGGAGCGCTTTTCCGATTTTGAAAAAGTGCGGCAGATTTGCCCGACGAGCATGGTGAATCGTCCAAAAACGGACGAGGGCTACACCCACCTGCCTGGAATCGGTATATCGGTGCAGGGACGGAGCGCAAACGGAGCATGTCGAGCGGTGATGGAAGCGGCTCAGGAACTGGACATACCCGTGGAGATCGGCTTCGCCTGGAGGGTAAGAGACGGTGCGGCGTATCCGGGCAAGCGGGGGCGGACTGCTGTGTCCAGCAGCTCCGGATAGCCGTTACTCTTCATTGGCGGGAGAAGAGTCGCTGTTCCGGCTCTTCTCCTGCCGGGAGTCCAGGAGAATGTCATGAGCGCAAAGGATGCAGTCAGACCGCTTTCCTTCGAGAGTCTGAAAAAGATGCAGCGCGAAAGGAGAGACGCCTTTCCCGAGCATCACGGCATTCGTGTCCATCGCGCCCTGAGCTGGCTCGAAAGGGCGGAGGGCGAAAAAAGCAGGGGAAACCTCGACATCGCGTTCGTCTCTTACTGGATAGCGTTCAATGCGCTGTATGCTCCTGTCCCGCCCGCGCCCGGCGAAAAATGGCCGGGGGAGAAAATGCTCTTCCAGAAATACTTTTCCACGCTCAGCGAGGTGGACGAAGAACGGATAATCTATGAAGAAACAAAAAAGAAATTTTCTCCCCGCGGCGGTCGAAAGTCCATTGACCGGCTTCTGGAGAATCATCACATCTTTGCTCCGTTCTGGCATCATCACCATCATCCTGACAAACATCACCTCAGGGGGTGGAGAAACGAGTTCAGAAGGTCCAACGCGAAGATCGCGCGCGCCTTTGCGGAGGAAGATGTCGTCACCGTTCTGGATATCCTGTTCGGCAGGCTCTACACGCTGCGCAACCAGCTGATGCACGGCAGCGCGACGCGGAGAGGACGCGTGAACCGCAGTCAGGTCAGAGACGGCGCCGAGGTTATCGGGCTTCTGGTTCCTCTGTTCATCGAGGTCATGATGAGCGACGCGGCGGTGGAGGTCGAAGAGTGGGAGAGAGCGGCTTATCCGGTGGTGAACGACTAGGCTGTCCGCGTGCGGCCTGGCTGGACTTGTCCGCTTCGCCCCGAAGGGACAAGTCACTATTTAGGCAGCTTGGTGATGCCAAATGACCGCTCAATCCGTTTCTGAAAGTTCCTCGATGCTCGATGGTCGCTGGGCGTCAGTGAAGAGGTGATCGTTGCAAGCCCCTCATATTCATCATCGGCTTCAAACGAGATGTGCTTGCCTCTCGATTTCTCGTGATAGCCATGCCGCAAAAGAATCGCTTCTAAAGCGGACGCATCTCTCCTTGACGCGCGATTTAATTCCTCCCGCAATTCATTAAGCGCGCGCGAAGGGGGAATCTGATCAAGAAAACGCTCAAGCATGACACGCGAACGAGAATCAAGCCCGGTGTGGTCGGCGCTCAACAGGGCTGTCTGCGCCGCAAGGCGCAATCGGTCAGAAATTTCTCCAGGCCAAACTTCAGGCCCGAGACGACAGGTGAGATCGTCTGCCGAAAAATTCCCCTCGCTGGATTTGTTAATTTCCGCCAGCGAGCGCTCGTTAAGCTCGTTTTCCAGATCCTTAATCCGGTCTTTGAGAGTTTCGATCTCTTCCGAGTAAATGTCCTCGACCTCTTCAGCGCTGAGCCGGTTTCTATTTTGCATGCGCTGCATGCGCAGAGCCTGCTCCTGCAAATCTGTCCAGCCCCACCCGAGAGCAGGCATCTGGCTCCGCAGGTTCAATGTCATTGCATGAATTGTCCCCATCAGGTTGCCGTTGCTTCGAATCTGCCAGCCATGATAGAAGCGGCGGATTATCCCTCGCTGCGGCAATGCGAGTCCAATCGCTCCGCCATAGGCATTCGCCCCGTCCGTTTCATCGCGAAGCCGAAAGGAAAACATCCGATTCGGCTCAACGACAACATGCGCCATACCGCCCAGATCATAAGCAAGCTTGTCAATTGCCCGTTGCGAGAGAATCCACCCTCCCGCATCAGCGGCAGATACATAGACGACAGGAAGGAATCTCGACGCACTTCCAAGAGTCACGGAGCACGCATCCGCAAGCCCCAGATCATCATCTTTCAGCCATGTCGCCTTGTCTGTGACATCAAGCAGTCCGTCTTTTCCGCCCCAGCCGCTCTTCAGCCAGGCCTTGATGAGATACGGCTTGCGAGGAGTCAGAAGGCGGGCATCAGTTCTCTGAGCGATACATTGAGTTCTCAGCCGGATCAGACTCTGATTGATGTCATCCGCGCTATGGCGCAACACGGCTTCGGTTCGCCATAGCCGCCCTTCGCTGTCAGGAAGGTCATGACGAAAGCCGATAGATTTAAGGCTTCCCTCCGTAATAATCTCGCGCAAACGCAGTTCCTCTCCGGCCGGCGAGCGAAGTAACGTGCTTTCGGAGTCGAGACTTTCCCCTTCACTGTCATGCAGAACTGTGCTGCTGTCTATACCGCGCAGCCAAATAGACACCTCTCCGACGAAGTTGTCTCTGTCGACCTTCGCTGTGACGGGAAATTCGGTGGCGAATGGAAGCATGGGCACACGATAGGAAAATTTTGGCGGGCGGTCAAGGGGGCTTTACTGCCTGAGACGCGCATCGCCCCTGTCGATAACAGGAGAGCCGGGATTACTCCACAGATCCTTCCTCGGATTCTCCATCACCACCTTGATGAACAGAGGAATCAGAAAAACCATGATCTTGGCGCTTCTCGAAACCTGACTGATGTTCGTGTACCCCCTCTCCTCCATGAACACATCCTCCGAGGAAGTTATCCTTCCTCTCACCGAGCCGCCGTGAATCACCTGACTGCGCAAGGTGTAGATCCTTTTGGTGAACAAAAGGTCAAGAATCTCCTTCACCGCGTCAGTGTCGCCAGGATTCGCATCCAGCCTGCGAAGAAATTCGTCCAGGGACTTTTTGTCCTTGTCGAGCCAATTTTTCCACCCTTTCGAGCTTCTCCACTCCGGCTCCTCGGCTTCGCCATGACCGTAAGCCTCAAAATGGAGGTAGTTCCAGTGCGGCTGGGAAAGAAACTCGTGACAGACGATCCCCTCGACGACCCTCCTTTTTTCCGTGAGGATTCTGGAAATGCCCTGCAGGCCTTTTCCATTTTTGCATTCGGAAATCTTTTTGTGGAATTCCTCCTGCATTTTGTATTCTTTTTGCTCCGCTTCGGGCACACCTCTCCTGTTCTGCCGGTGCTTTCTGTATTTCGGCTGATACTTGCCATACAGGGAGTTGTAGGAAATCCAGTAAGAGATGAAGGCGAGAAAATAGTCTCTCTCTTCCGCAGACCGCTCAGCCTGCTCGAGCCAGCTCAGGGCGCGCTCAATTCTCATGGAGACATAGCGTGTCCAGTCGCCTTGCTGCCACTGCGACCGCAAGTCTTCGTGCTTGATGTCGGGAATGAACTCGCCGGGATCGATGTCCTCTGGCCCCACCGTGGTGTACTTGCTCATCTGACGCTCCTTTCTCAGTCCGAAGTATTGTCTGCTTTCAGCAGGGAGGTCAAGCCCTCGCGGTAGGAAGGGTAGAGAGGGCGCCAGGACAAAAACTCGCGGGCGCGGCGCGACACTGGCCGGCGCGGCGGCGTAATCCTCCTCAACCACAACCTTAGGTAGAATTGTGGGCTGGTGACAGAAACCGAGACCTCGACACGGCGCCCGGAAATTCTCCGCTCCGCCGGCGGCGCCATCACCTGTCCCCTCTTCTACACAGAAATTCCACAAGAATCCCACAGAATTACAGACAACAACGCGGCAGGGGAGGCAGGACAGCAGGACAAAAAAGCGGCAGGGGTGAAGGACAGGCAGTGTCAGCCTCTCCCTTTTTCTCGCCACTTCGCGCCATCGCCCTCCGCAATCACCGGATAATACGCCTCGCCCCACAACTCCGTGCCGTTGCCGGGATTCTCAGATACATCGTCCATGATCACATCAATAAACAACGGCACCAGAATAAACATCAGCCACAGTCCAAGCACAACCTGACTGCGATTAACTCCATCACGCCAGGACGCAGAACCATGAACCAGCTGATTGCGCAGCAAAGACAAACGATCAAATAACGGCACCAGAACCCCCGATGTGTCCAGTCTGTAAAAAGCGTCATGCACCGCCGCGCCCTCGCTGTAAAGAGCGGCGATGACGTCCTCATTCGCGGCGGCCCGCTGCTTGCGGCTCATCTTGCCGGCATGGTGGATGTCCCAGAACTCCGCGCACAAAAACTTGTGAACCACGACGCTTATCACCGCCCGCCTCGTTCGTTCTCCGATGAGGGCGTCGTGGACACGCCCGTCGTCGCGTTCGAGGATCTTGTCGAAAAATTTCTCGCGCTTTTCTTTTTCGGCCTTGTCGCTCGTCGCGTACTCGGCGTAGACGGCGTTGAAGGAGATCCAGCAGGCGATGAAAGCCATGTCGTCCGCGTCCTGGACTTTCTGGCTGTCGTCCATGCCGCGGATTTCTTCCAGGACATGCTTCTCCGCCTGTCCGAGCCAGCTCAGGGCGCGCTGGAGCCGCATGAGCAGATGCCGCGACAGTTCCGCTCCCGACTTTTCTTTGAGGCGGCGATATTTTTCGTTCAGGAACGCGTGTCTGAGGTGCGCCTGGGGAACGAGGTCGCTGCGGCGGCAATCGATGTTCTCCAGCAGCCAGGGCGGAGGCAGGTTCTTGACATCCATTTTGCGCTCCTCCTTGGATTAGGGGGTGTCCTCGCCGAGGCTGACGAACCAGGGTAAAAGCCTGATAATTCGCCTCCTACGCCCAGTATATCACGACTTGACACCTCCCGTTGTTTATGCCATATTTGCCCGGTAAGCAGGGGGGAGCGATTCTGCCCTGAAGTGTCTCGTCTGTGAGGCGGTGCTCGGCAGAGAGGTCGGAGAGCAAGTTATGCAGATCAAAAGGTTCCTCAGCATTAAGAATATCGGTCGACTCGTGGACTGTAAGCAACATGGTCCGGAGCTCGATAGGTATAATCTTTTCTTTGCCGAGAACGGTCGCGGCAAAACAACGCTGTGTGCGGTGTTGCGCTCCTTACAAACTGGCGAACACGAGTACATTACCGGACGCACCACAGTTCCGCCAAACGCTGATGGCCCGGAAGTTTCAATTCTTCTTGATATAGAAGATAACAAGGAAGATACTACATACAAGGAGCAATCTTGGTCGAGAACGGTTCCCGAGATAATGATATTTGATGCGACTTTTGTCGCTCGTAATGTCCATGCTGGAGAATATGTGAGTCGTGATCAGCGCACCAATTTGTTGCAAGTTATTATCGGAGAAAAGGACATCAGTCTCGCCGCCGCTGTCGCTGATATCGACAGGGATATCCGTAGCAAAAATTCGGAGATAGATCAGAGCAGAAAAGCGATCCAGGAATATCTCCCGCAAGGTGTGAAATTTGAGCAGTTTCTGAACTTGGGCGAAGATCCCGAAATCGATGACAAAATTGCGAAGAAGTCGAAAGATCTCGAGGCGGGTAAGCGGGTCGAGGAGATTAAGAAGCGATCGACACCCGCAGAAGCGAAAATTCCGGTTCTGCCCAATAATTTCGAGACGGTGCTTGCAAAAACGCTTACCGATGTCGCAACTGATGCAGAGACCCGCCTCAATGAGCAGGTTAGCCGTCACAACATGCACAGTCATGGGCGGATATGGATATCGGAAGGGGTTAAATATATTCACGATGACGCTTGTCCATTTTGCGGGCAGCCCGTTAAAGATCTCGATCTTGTCAAGGCTTACAAGCAATTTTTCTCCGCGTCATATACTGCCCTGATAGAGGATATAGAGAATCTTCAGAAAAGCGTCGAAGATGAATTCGGCGATTCAGCCCTCGCGAAGCTGGGTGAAACATTTGCAAAAAATGAAAGCGATTTTCTGTTCTGGCAGCAATTTACTTCGGTCGGTGAAGGTAAAGTCGATCATGAAGAAACAATTGCTGCCCCTATGAAGGCGTTTCGCGCCGCCATTTTGAATTTGATCGAGTGTAAGCGTAAAAACCTGTTCAGTCCGGTCACACCTGGCGCCCCCTTTCGGGATGCCAAGGCGGAATATGATGAGGCTTTTAACCTCATGGAGGCATATAACAAAAAGGTGGCTAACGCGAATAACGATATCATCCGCCGGAAGGAGGAAATTAAATCAACTGATCTGGCTGCTATCGAAGCGGAAATAGACAATCTCAAGCCAGTTAAGGTTCGAAGCAGCTCTCCGGTCAACTCGCTGTGCTCTAAACACAAAATACTGGCCGGGGAGAAGAAACAGCTTGATGATGACAAGAAGAAAGCAAAAAAAGACCTCGATGATTACACTGGCGAAGTCATCGGGAACTACGAAGGCACCATTAACATCTTGCTTAAAAGGTTCAGGGCAGGATTCTCGATTAAGAACTCTGGAAAGGAATATATCGGTGGCAAACCGTCATCTGTATATCAAATTCAGATCAATGAACATCCTGTTGACCTTGGTGATGCCAATACACCTTACAGTCAACACAGTTTTCGAACGACTCTTAGCGCGGGAGACAAGAGTACGCTCGCGCTTGCATTCTTCCTCGCTCAGCTTCACCACGACCCTCAGAAGGCGAACCGCATTGTGATTTTCGATGATCCGTTCAATAGCCAGGATCGCTCGCGTCGTCAACGTACGGCGGAGCTTCTGGAAGAATACGGCGAGAAATGTGCGCAGCTTCTGCTGTTCTCACACGAGCCTCACTTCCTCAAACTCGTTTATTCGAGACTGTTTGAGAACGGACGCCGCTCTTTTCGCCTCTCGTCAATGTCTGGCAATACAACTGCGATCAAAGAGTGGGATGTCGAAAAGGAGATCCGGGATGATCACTTGAAGGACTATGACGCCTTGTTATCGTACTCCCAGGGTGGTGCCGAAGGTGATATCAATATCGCCCGTAAGATACGTCCTGTACTGGAGGGTAATCTTCTTTGTCGGTTTCCGAATGCTCTCCGGGGCAGTAGAGGACTTGGCAATATGATCGGTAAGATCAGAGAATTTGGTGAAGAACATGCGATGTTCTCGAAAATTCGAGAATTGGAAAATATCAACGACTTCTCAAAGAAGTATCATCATCCTGGCGGCAATCGTGAGCCAATAGACGACGATGAGTTGCGAGATTATGTAGAGCGAACGCTCGAAATAATAAATGAGTGAGATTCTTTGGGCTTGCGGAAGGTGCGCTCGTCTATATCGATGCAGATGACTTCTCACGCAGGAGGGAGGTCAAGCCCTCGCGGCAGGAAGGGTAAAGGGGGCGCCAGGGCGAAACCTCGCGGGGGCGGCGCGGCGCCATCCGTCGCACCTCCTCCTCATATACAACCTTAAGTAGAATCACGGACTGGGGACAGGAACCGGTCCCGCGACACGGCGCCCGGAAATTCGCCGCGATGCCGGCGGCGCCGTCACTTATCCCCTCTTCTACACAGGAATTCTACAAGAATTCCACAGAGTTACAGACAACAACGGCACCGTAATCCTCCCCTCTCCCACAACCCCGACTAGTCCCGTAAGCAGGCGACGGGAAGCGAATCTACAAGCCACCCCTCCCTAAACCGCAGACGGGAACTCCTCGCGCAACATAGCAGGTAACCCCCCGCGACAGGCAGGACGCCCGACCCCGTCGAGCGCGGCGAGTGACCAGATTGTCCGCGTACGGCTGGGCCGGCTTTGTCTTCTCATCCCGAAAGTTTAAAAATTGCTTAACCACAGACAGGAGCGAGCCGGGTGACGAGAAAAAACGGGGCCTCAGAAGGCTCGGCTTTCAGCGCCACACAAGATTCCCGGCAGGGAGCGAGGAGGCGGAAAGCCCGATTCGCGGCGAAATACATATTGATCCCCGGAACCCGCCCGACCTGAGACACGCCAAAGTCCTCGATGCATATATCGACGGCGCGGATATTCCAAATCCCAGGTGGAAACTCCTGGTGGAGCGGGTGATCATCATCGCCATGAAACGTCTGGGCGATTTTGACGAGGTGCAGCGAATCTGTCCGGCGAACATGGTGCGGGGCCAGAAATCGCGTGACGGCTACACCCACTTGCCCGAAGTTGATGTGTCAGTACAGGGACAGGACGCGAAAAGATCTTTTCAATCAGTGGTGGAGACAGCCGCAGGATTGAACATCTCCCTGGAAATCGGCATTGTGTGGCTGAACAAGGAAGGCGCGGCGCATCCGGGCGAGCGGGGACGGATGACCATGAACGCAACTTCAAACAACAGCCGCTTCTGACGGCAGTCGCGCGAGAACGACGCGGCCAGAGCCTGAACAAACAGAAAGGACGGACTCCGATGTCTCAAAAAATCACGGCTGATATGCTTTACAACATGGTCAGGTGTTCGCATCGGCCGGCCATGGATCTGTTCGGCGTTTCCGAAAAGCGCGACAAGGCCAGTGCCTTTGTCCGGCTGCTCTGGGAAAGAGGCACGGCCTGCGAGCATGAAGTGATTGACGGACTGACCGTTCCGGTTCTCAATTTGTCGGCCTGCGAGGGCGAAGAAAAGGAGCGGCAAACTCTCGAGGCTATGCGGCGCGGAGAGCCGCTGATATACAGCGCGCGCATCGCCGCGGACAACCTTCTCGGAAATCCCGACCTGCTGCGCCGCGAAGGCGACGCGGCGGCGAGGTCGCGGGCGTCGGACAAAAAATGCTTTGCTCCGAGGGAGCCATCACCCCCGCCGCGTTTCGCGGGTTAATTCTTGTCTTCATCGGGCTCGTCTTCCGCGACATCAGCCCAGCTGTGATCGAAGGCAAGGGCATCAATATATTTGGCGGGATTTTGGATGCGAAAGATTCTGGCATCATCATGCCCCACTCGCTCCACGACATAAAGCCAGAATTTATCCCCCTTTTCCAGCGCACGCTTGAATTGAGTGATTGACATGCTCACTGGCCCAAGGCTCCAGTCTCCGCGCGTAGACTTCACTTCACACCATTGAACCTCGTTGCCTTGTTCGTCCACTTTATACAAGTCATAACCCGGGTTGCCGACCGGAGTCGTTTTCCACTCCGTTTCTTCCGCGAGAATCAATGCGATGGCATCCGCTTCCACCTCCTTTGACTCAATTGGACCTGCTCTGCCCGGACCGAAAGAATCCTCTTTTTGGCGATGAACTCCAATGATATGGGGGCCAAATGGCGCGCGTTTTTCAGATTTGGAGCCGGACGCCTTCCCCCTCTCCGAGGAACTTCGTCCTCTTGATACCGCCACTCCAGAGCTAGAGGAATTCTCTCTTAACGAATCCCCGCCTGATGAAGGCACAGATGGACTCTTCACCTCCTCCCCTTCCACCCCCTCTTCTTCGGAAACTCCCCCTCCTTCTTCCGATTCCCGCTCGTGTGATTCCCCTTCTCCTCCACTTGTTTCGGACACATCCCCTTCCTCGTTTTGATCATTTACCGCCGGCATCGCCATTTTTTTCCACACCTTCATCATCTTGTCCTTTTCTTCGTCATCTGCATTCATGATCTGCAGGATAAAAGAACGATGTCTTTCGTTGACACCTTTTTCCTCAAATACCTGCTCAATCCTTGGAGATGCGAAAGAAATCTCTCCCAGCAGGAACGAATTTTCCTCCCAGCCCAAGGACTTAAGATATTTGAATGAGACAAGATCAGGCGATCTCATATCCCCGTTTTCATCCGTTACCCAGTCCCCTTCTCGCAGACTCTCCACAAATTTTGGATGAAACACCTCTCGTCTAGTTTCATTACGATAATAGCAGGTGAAGGTTTTATCAAAAGCGTGAGGCTTGCTCTTCCCCAGCTGAATTAACTCTGCCCAGAGACATTTTGCTTTTTTCTGTCTCTGCTCCACATCAAGACTCGGCAATTGTTTTAACAATGCTTCCAGCTCACCAATCTCATAATCTGTTATTTTATCCACATCGTAGCGGTCGTGGCGATACGTACCCCAGTTCATTTCCACCCTGAGGTTGATCAGCTCTCCCCAATCAGTGGAGATTCTTTCTTTGACACGAAGAAGTTCGCTTACACCGCACCTCTTCATCAATTTGCGGACCTTTTTCTCCATTAGATAATCGTACCGCTCATCAACGAAGAACACTTCTTCGATGCCGCTAAAAAGAAACCTTAACTGCTCACTCGGAAAGTAGACCTCTTCGGGACAACGCCAGCCCCTGCTCTTGCCTTCCGCATTCACAACAGGAATAAACGCAGACTTTTTAAGTTCTGCGTCAAGGTGATTTTTCTGGGATGCGTTGTCTGTTTTCTTATAGGCATTAAGAATTCTGTCAATATTTTCCCGATGAGCATCTTTACTCACCCCGTTCCCGCCTTTATAGACTGGCAAGACATTCTGAACAATGTCATCCGCCAAATCTGCCTTTTTAAGCCCCAGGGCACGAAGAAATTTCATGGATTCCTTGCTGCCGTCACTATCACAAACAGCACTTTTTACCGTGTCAAATTCAGAGGGGCCATCCCCGGGCAGAAAAACCTTCTTACTTGCCTTGACATGCTCGTTATTCTCCAGGCGGATCAACGGAACATCCTTAAAGGACTTTATAAGATTCGGATAGCCGTTGAGGAATGCATACAGCTTTTTCATCCATTCGTCAGACTGTGCAGAGAAAAAATCTCTGTCAAGAAGAGGAACTATTTTACCAACGGTGATCTCCTGAATCTCCAGATGATTCATTAAATATTCGTGCAATTCGTGCGCTTTATCTGTTGTAACGTCCCCGGAAATCCAGGCCGGTTCTTTCTTATCGCTGTAAATCTTTGAAAGCATCTCAGCAGGGAACATCTCCCGCAATTTTTGAGTGTGCCCAAGGAAAGCGTTCTCGGCAGACACAAACCTGCCGCCATGACGAGGCAGCAGACAGCGTTCGCTCAGCGCCTCTTTGGTGCTGTTAAACAAAGGCTCCAGCAGCCGACCTTCAAAATGTTCCGCATTTAACGGAAGAGTTTCCAATGCGCTTACCTTGAGCCATCCCACATCCTTAAGCCATTCAAGGGCTTCTACCAGCAGTTTTCCTGTCTGGCCGGCTAATTTCCGATTCCACTCATTGTCGGGAATGGTTTCCCGGCTCGGGTTCGTTACATAGCGACCTTGGACCAAAAACCCCAGATGAGTTTCCTTTTCCGTAGGAAAAAAGACAACCAAAGGAGATTCTTGTATGCGCTGAATGTGGAGTCTGCCTTTTTTATTCTTCTTCAGAGAAAAGGCGATCTCAATTAATCCATGATCGTCACCATCGACAGTTTGGGAGAACACAACCCATTCTTCGCTCGCGACATCGCCTCCTCTCCGGCTGACAATCTCAACCCGACGCACCCCGCCCGATAATTCTTTCACCTTCCGAACATAGGAACCTCCCTGTCCATCCTCCGTCTTCCAGTGAATTTCCTCAATCTCCCGAAGGAACAACAGGGTGGTCGGCTTCAGATCTTCCAGCGCGACTGCTATTTCATCAAATGCATTCGGCTCGTCAGGTTTTATCGGCATCAAAATGAGCGTCTCGCCCGGCTCGACAGGAACCGATGGAGCGTCAATGGGACGAGGATAGACGCAATCTTCAATGGCGAAGGTTGCGTCCGCGCCGGAATAGATTTCCGGACGGCGCGTATACCTGTACACTGACTTAAAGCCAATTCCAAATTTCCCGATGACATTAAACTCCGGCAGCTTCGTGCTTTCGCCAATGGCGCAGATTGCTTTGATGTCTTCCTTGTCAAACGGCTTGCCGAAATGACGAAAGTGCAATTCTTTCCTGGTCAAGTGAAATTCGACTCTGCGAGAACCTGTCGAATGTCTGGTGAGGGCGTCTTCTGCATTTTGCAGTAATTCAAAAATAAAATGCGTACGAACAGCGTGCAACTGCGACAAAATGTCGCGCACGATATCAGGAATTCTTTTTACGTTACTCTCCTCGATTTGCTTCCCGAGGTCTTCGTAATCGTAGGCCATGACCTTCTCTCCGTTTTGGGACAACACGCCGGATCCTACACGGACGGATGACAGGAGTCAAGCCCCCGACACGCCGCCCGGAAATCCGCTACTTCTCCACCAGACTACCACCCCCGCCCCCCTGATGCAATAGCCCCTTTTCCACAGAATTACAGGCAAAAACGCCACCGCAACCCTCCTCACCTGCACCCCCGACTAGAACCGCAATCAGGAGACGGGAACCGAGACCACAACACGGCGTCCGGAAATTCGCTGATCCGCCGCCGGCGCCGTCACCTGTCCCCTCTTCTACACAGGAATTCTACAAGAATTTCACAGAGTCACGGGCAAAAACGGCGCCGTAATCCTCCCCTCTCCCACAACCTTAAGTAGAATACGAGCGGGTGATGGGAATCGAACCCACGACACGCAGCTTGGGAAGCTGCTGCTCTACCACTGAGCTACACCCGCACCACCTACACAATAGCACGACCACGCAAAAACTCCAGGTTCCACAACATCGCCGTCAGCAACACCAGCGCTCCAGCCTGATGTAAAGCCCCGAGCCAGACAGGCACAACCGCAAGCAGCGTCCACAAACCAAGACCGAACTGAACCGCCACCGCAACCGCCACAAACATCGCGCTCCGACAAACCCCGCACAACCGCCACTGCGCCGCCGCCAACACCAGAACCAGCAGCGACACCACCGCCGCAAGCCAGCGATGATGAAACTGCACCGCACCGGGATTCTCCGAAATGTTGCGCAGCCACCCCTCATAACGCGCGTAATCAGCAGGAATAAAGTCGCCGTCCATCAAAGGCCAGGTGTTGTAAACAAAACCCGCGTTGGCGCCCGCGACAAGGCCGCCGCTCGCTATCAATAAAAACAGCAGAACCACGCCCGCACGCCAGCACGCCACCAGCAACCGCGGAGGCGCCTTCCCCGCCGCGTCCCGCCGCGGCATCGCCCGCAATCCGCCGCGCAACAACAGCGCGTAAATGAACAGCGCAAGCAGCAGGTGAAACACCAGCCGCCACGGCGCGACATCACTGCGCTCGCCGAAGCCGCTCGCGACCAGATACCATCCGCCGACCGCCTGCAGCACCGCGAGCGCGAACACGAACGCAAGCAGTCGCGCGACGCCGCCGCGCAAAAGTCGCGCCCGCGCGAACCACGCGACGACGCCGAGCAGCAGCAGCGCGAGGAGGCGTCCCCATTGTCTGTGGATCCACTCCCACCAGAAGATGGTTTTGAAGGTCTCCAGCGAGACGGGATGCTGCCGGTACTCGCCGCTCGCCTGGTAGAGCGTGAAGAGTTCCTGCCACCTCCGCGCCGACAGCGGAGGCAGCGCCCCGCCGACCGGCGCCCACTCCATGATTGAGAGTCCTGACTCGGTGAGCCGCGTGATCGCGCCGATGACCGCCATGACGGCGACGCCCGCGGCGAGCGCGAGGAGTCCGGCGCTGATCTGCGGCGAGGTGTTCGGCGTGGACATCGGTGATAGTATGGCAGATATGTCGATCGAGGTGTTACGCGACGGAGTGCTGGCGGCGCGCGCGGGCGTGGCGCATGGTTTTCTGACGCGCGCCGGCGGCGTGAGCGGCGGTGTTTACGGTTCGTTGAATTGCGGATTGCTGTCGGGCGACGCGCGCGCTGATGTTCTGGAGAACCGGCGGCGCGCGGTGGAGGCGGCGGGTGTCGCGTGCGGAGTTGATTTGTCGCGGCGTCGGTTGTTGACGGTGCGTCAGGTGCATGGCGCGCGGGTGCGGGAGGCGGAGACGGTCGCGGCGGCGGCGGACTATATTGAAGGCGACGGCATTGTGAGCGACGGCGCCGGTTATGTGCTGGGAGTTCTGACGGCGGACTGCTGTCCTGTTTTGCTGGCTGATGCGGCGGCGGGCGTTGTGGGGGTGGCGCACTGCGGGTGGCGCGGCGCGTTCGGCGGAGTGCTGGAGGCGGCGCTTGAGAAGATGGAGGTTTGCGGCGCGACGCGCGGGGGTATTGTTGCGGCGCTGGGTCCGACGATTGGCGTGGAGAATTACGAGGTCGGCGACGAGTTTCATGCGGACAGGGCTGCACAGGACAGTGACAGCGCCGAATTTTTTGAGCGGCGCGGGGGACGCTGGCATTTTGATGTTGGTGGTTATGTTCGGCGTCGGCTGGGTGTTGCGGGAGTCGGCGAGGTGTCTGGCCCTGCCGGCGAGACTTATGGTGACGGTCGTTTTTTTTCTGCGCGTCGTGACGGTGTAAATTTCGGACGTATGTTATCTGTCATCGCGCTTGTTTAGGGAGATGGGGAGACAGCGATGGTGAAAGGGCTGTAGTGACGGCGCCGATTTTTTTGACACCTTGCCAGTCGTCCGTCATCAGGGCATCATCGCTGCATACGCCCCGCAACCCCGAAACTATACACCGCAAATGTCGGATATCCTCTGGACACCGAAAGACAGCGCCGCCAACTCGCCAATGGCGCAACTCGCTCAACAACTCGGACTCAATCCCCGAAACCACACGCAACTCCACCGGTGGTCGCTCCAAAATAAAAACCGGTTCTGGAGCACCGTCTGGCAACGCTCAAACATCATCGGCGAACCCGGCGACACCGCCTGCATCCCGCACCGCAACAACGACATCACCACCGCCCGATTCTTCCCCGACGCGAAACTCAACCTCGCCGAAAATCTCCTCGCCGGAAACGACGAAGCCGTCGTCATCTACGCCGTCGACGAAACCGGCGAACAGCAAAGCATTACGCGACAGCGCCTCCGCGAAATGGTCGCGCAATGCGCCGACGGACTCGCGCAGCTCGGAATAAAAAAAGGCGACACAATCGCCGGCATTCAGACAAACTCCGTTGAAGGACTCGTCGCGCTCCTCGCCGCCGCCGCGATCGGCGCCGTCTGGACATCATGCTCGCCCGACTTCGGCGCCGTCGCCATTCTTGAGCGCGTGCGGCAGGCGCGTCCGAAACTGCTCTTCGTCACTCCGCAATACCTCTACAACGGACAGACTCACAACATCAGCGCGCGGCTCAACGAAATCATCGCCAGCCTCCGCGACCTCAAAGCCGTCGTCATCTGCGGAGAAGGCGAGGGCGTGACCGCGGGCGTTCCCTGTTATTCGTTCTCTGAATTCGGCGACAAGAACACGCCGCTTCAATTCACGCGCGTTCCGTTTTCGCATCCGCTTTACATTCTTTACACTTCCGGCACGACGGGCGCGCCGAAGGCGATTGTTCATTCCACGGGCGGCGTTCTTCTGGAACACAGAAAGGAGCATCTCCTGCACAGCGACATTCGCGGCGGCGATGTCGTCTTCTGGTATACGAACACCGCGTGGATGATGTATCACTGGCTTGTCTCCGCGCTTGCGGGCGGCGCGGCTGTTGTTCTTTACGACGGCTCGCCGATGCCGAAGACATCCGCGGGGCCCGACTGCTCCGCGCTCTGGCGGATGGCTGAAACGCTCGGCGTCACGCATTTCGGCACGAGTCCGAAGTATGTGTCGGCGCTGGCGGCGGCGGACTATGCTCCCGGCGCGGCGTGTGATCTGGAGCGGCTGCGGTGGGTGTTGTCGTCGGGGGCGCCGATGCCTCCGAATTTTTTTGACTGGCTTTACGACAACATCAAGCGCGACATGATTTACGCTTCGGTGTCGGGCGGCACTGAGATCATCGGCTGTTTTTTTCTCGGGTCGCCCGTGCTGCCCGTGCGCCGCGGACGCCTGACCTGCAAGTCGCTCGGCATCGCCGCCGGCGTGATGGACGAGACCGGCGCGCTGGTTGTCGGGCGGCAGGGCGAACTGGTTTGCACGGAGCCGTTTCCGTCTATGCCGCTGACTTTTCTGGGCGACGGCGGCGACGAGCGGTATCGGCGGGCATATTTTTCCGCGCGTCCCGGTGTGTGGAGTCATGGCGACCTTGCCGAGGAGACCGAGGATGGCGGCGCGATCATTTACGGTCGTTCGGACACGACATTGAATCCCGGCGGAGTGCGGATCGGGACTGCGGAGATTTATGCCGCTTGCGAGGGTTTGTCTGGGGTGGATGATTTTGTGGCGTTCGGGGTTCCGGTTTCTGGTGATGAGGAGGTTGTGCTGTGTTTGCGGATGGCGGCGGGCGGAGTGCTGACGGCGGAGGTTGCGAAGCGGGTGCGCGAGCGGATTCGCGAGTATACTTCGCCGCGTCATGTTCCGCGGCGGATTTACGGTGTTGGCGGTGTGCCGTATACATTGAACGGGAAGCGTGTGGAGAAGGCGGCGCGGCTGGCGTTTCTTGGCGAGGAGGCTGGCAACGAGAGCAGTCTTGCGGATCCTGGCTGCCTTGACGACTACCGCGCCCTGAGAGACAGCCCCTGGCTTTAAGACAAACGAAGTGTCACATTCGGCATTAGTAAGACTTCGACTAAGACATTCACGATGTCGGCTCAAGCGAACCGCACCCACTGATGCCCGCAGGCGCTGCCTGCAAAAAAGCGGGCGGCGCCCGCAGGCATTAGTTGGTGCTGTTTGCTTGAGCCAACATCGTGACTGTCTAAGTCTAACTCCCACTAATGCCAGAGGCTGAACGCCGATTTAATTGACACCGTTATTGTCGTCTGTTCATTAATAGTCAATTAATTATTAATTTAATTTTTTTGCGGGCTAGCCCGCACCCATCTGCTGGCATCGTTCGCTTGAGCGGCTGCTGTGAATGTCTTAGTCAAACTCCCACTAATGCCAGAGACAGTGCTTCGTCTGTTAAAAAATCGGCGCCGTCAATGAAGCCCTTGAACCTGGCCTCGGTCACGCTCCACACACAGCGCGACACCCATCCCGCCCCCAATACACAGCGAAGCCACGCCCCTCCCCGCATCACGCCGCGACATCTCATGCAGCAAACTCACCACTATCCGCGCGCCGGACGCACCCAAAGGATGCCCCATCGCCACCGCTCCGCCATTCACATTCAAACGCCCGAAGTCCAGGCCCAACTCGCGCCCGACCGCCAATGTCTGCACCGCAAACGCCTCGTTCACCTCAAGCAAATCTACATCGCCCAACTCCCACCCCGCCAGGTCCAGCGCCCGCCGCACCGCCAGAACAGGACCCATGCCCATCTCCATCGGCTCCAATCCCACACTCGCATACGACACCACCCGCGCCATACACCCCAAACCGCGCCGCCGCGCCTCGTCGCCCGACATCAGCACCACCGCCGCCGCTCCGTCACTCAAGCCGGACGCATTGCCCGCCGTCACCGATCCGCCCGATGCGAACACCGCGCGCAAACCGCCCAGCGCCTCCATGCCCGTATCACGCCGCGGACACTCGTCAACATCAGCAACGCCGCGCCCCGCATCAACGCCGACAATCTCGCCCTTGAAGTGTCCCGCCTCCTGCGCGCGCACCGCGCGCTCGTGCGAGCCGAGGGCGTAGGCGTCCTGCTCTTCGCGCGATATGCCGAACTTGCGCGCCAGGTGCTCGGCGGTCATTCCCATGTGAACATCGTGGAAGGCGTCCCACAAGCCGTCGCTGATCATCATGTCGCGCAGCGAGACATCACCGAGCGCGACGCCCCTGCGCACGCCGTCGGCGACATGCGGCGCGCGCGACATGCTCTCCTGCCCGCCCGCGACCACGATGTCGCCGTCGCCGCAGCGGACGCTCTGCACTCCCAGATGAATCGCCTTCTGTCCGGAGCCGCAGACCTGATTTATCGTCAGCGCCGGCACCGCCACGGGAAGCCCGCCGAGACGCGCCGCCTGCCGCGCGGGATTTTGTCCCGCGCCGCCGGACAGCACCTGTCCCATGATCACCTCGGACACATCGCCGCCGTCCACATTCAGGCCGTCCAGCAGCGACTGAATCACCGCGCCTCCCAGCGCGGCCGCCGAAAACGACGACAGCGCCCCGCCCATCTTGCCGACGGGCGTCCGCTTTGCTCCGACAATCCACACTTCTGACTGTTCCGAAACCATCACCGCCTCCGAGCCTGTCGCCATTTCTGTCCCCCCCTAATTAAAAGAATAGCAAATTTTAATTTGCGGCGAGCCGCCGCTGGCATCAGTGGGCGTGTTTCGCTTGAGCGGCTGTCACGGCCAGTCTGAATTTAACTTCCACTAATGCCGGAGATCGTTCGCCGCTACTCCCACTCAATAGTGCCGGGAGGCTTGGATGTGATGTCATACAAAACACGATTCACTCCCTCAACCTCGTTAACTATCCGCGTCGCAACCTCGGACAAAAACTCGCACGGCAACGACGCGCTCTCCGCCGTCATTCCATCACGCGACACCACCGCCCGCAACGCAATCACCTCGTCATATGTACGCTCGTCGCCCATCACCCCCACACTCCGCACCGGCAGCAGCACCGCAAAAGCCTGCCACACCAAATCATACAATCCGCGCTCGCGCAATAAACGCAGAAAAATCGCGTCCGCCGCACGCGCCACTCCAACACGCCGCGCCGTCACCTCTCCAGGAATACGCACCGCCAGTCCAGGGCCAGGAAACGGATGCCGCCACACAAACTCACGCGACAAACCCAGAACTTCACCCAGCACCCGCACCTCGTCCTTAAATAAAGAACGCAAAGGCTCCACAACCTCCATCCGCAAACGCTCCGGCAAACCGCCGACATTGTGATGACTCTTAATCGTCCGCGAAGGTCCGCCGAAATACGACACCGACTCAATCACATCAGGATACAATGTCCCCTGCACCAGAAAATCAAAGCCCGAACCGAAACGCGCCGCCTCCTCCTCAAAAACATCCACGAACAAACCGCCTATCACACGCCGCTTTTCCTCCGGCTCGGTCACGCCGCGCAGCGCCGACAAAAACCGACCCGACGCGTCCACCACCCGCACCTCAAAATGCGGAGCAAACAACGCCCGCACCTCCTCAACCTCGCCGGCGCGCAGAAGTCCGGTGTCAACGAAGACGCAGCGCAGCCGTTCGCCGATCGCCTCATGCACCAGTTTCGCCGCGACCGCCGAGTCGACTCCGCCCGACAGCGCGCAGACCGCGCCGCCCTCCCCTATCCGCGCGCGCGTCTCGGCGACGATCTCCTCGCGGAACGCGGTCATTGTCCAGTCGCATGACATTCCGCAGACGCGGCGCGCGAAGTTCTCCAGCAGCGCCGCGCCGCGCGGCGTATGCGCGACCTCAGGATGAAACTGCACGCCGTAAAATCCGCGTGTCTCGTCGGCGATCGCGGCGAGGGTGCGGCCGCTTGTCGCCAGGACGCTGAAACCCGCGGGCAGTGTCGCCACTTCGTCGCCGTGACTCATCCAGACTGTGTGCGTCTCGCCTGTTTTCCAGACATTTGTAAACAGCGCCGACTCTTCGCGGACATTGAGTTCGGCGCGTCCGTATTCGCCCGACTCGCCGCGTTTCACAGAGCCTCCGAGGGCGGCGACCATCGCCTGCTGTCCGTAGCAGATGCCGAGGACGGGAACGCCGAGCGCGAAACTGTCAACGCCGACAATCACACCGCCGCCGTCGCTGCCACTGTCATTACCATCAGCGACAATCACACCGCCGCCATTTTTGTCGCCGTCACCGTCGCCGTCGCTGTCTTCGTTGACGACAACACTGCCGCCGTCACCGTCATTGTCATTGCCTTCAGTGACAATCACACTGCCGCCATTTTTGTCGCCGTCACCGTCGCTGTTTTCGTTGACGACAACACCGGCGCCGTTTTTGTCACCGTCACCGTCGGCGTCACCGTCGCTGTTTTCGTTGACGACAACACCGGCGCCGTTTTTGTCGCCGTTTTTGTCACCGTCGCCGGCGCCCGCGACCGATCCAGGGCCGCCCGAAAGTATCAGTCCGCACGGACGCCGCGCCCGCACCTCCGCCTCGGACGCCGTGCAAGGCAAGACCTCCGCGTAACAGCCGAACTCGCGCAAACGCCGCGCAATCAACTGCGTATACTGCGAACCGAAGTCCAGAATTAGAAGCGTCTCATGTCGCATCGTCACACCAACGCCCGCGGCGCCGTCAAAGTCAATAAGAGGTCACAGGATAATTCGGCGCCTCGCGCACAATAGACACATCATGCGGATGTCCCTCGCGCAGACCCGCGCCCGTCACGCGCACAAACCGCGCCCGCTCGCGCAGCGCCGCAAGGTCGCGGCTGCCCGTGTAGCCCATCGCCGCGCGGACGCCGCCCGTCAACTGCAGCACCGTGCCGGAAACAGGACCGCGATACGGCACCTGTCCCTCAATGCCCTCGGGAACATACTTCACCGAGCCGGCGAACTCCTGCTGAAAATACCGGTCGGCCGAGCCGCGTCCCATCGCGCCGAGCGAACCCATGCCGCGGTAGCCTTTGTAAGAGCGTCCGTGATGCAGATAAACCTCGCCGGGCGCCTCGTCAGTGCCGGCGAGCAGCATTCCGACCATCACCGCGTCGGCGCCGAGCGCAAGAGCCTTGGCAATGTCGCCCGACGAGCGAATGCCGCCGTCGGCGACAAGCGCGCGTCCGTTCTCGCGGCAGACACCGGCGCAGGCGCGGATCGCCTCAACCTGCGGCATGCCGACGCCGGCAACAACGCGCGTCGTGCAGATAGAACCGGGACCAATGCCGACCTTGATGATGTCGGCGCCGGCGTCAATGAGAGCGCGGGCGCCGTCGGCGGTGGCGACATTTCCGGCCATGACAGGGACATCGCCGGCGCGCTGCTTGAGCGTGCTGAGCGACTGCCGCACGGACTGCGCGTGTCCGTGGGCGCTGTCAAGGACGAGCAGATCAATGCCGGCGCCGAGAAGTTCTTCGGCGCGCTCGCGCTCGCCGTCACCGACTCCGACGGCGGCGGCGACCTGCAGCCGGCCGGAGGAGTCCTTGCTGGCGTTCGGATGCGCGCGCGCGTTTTCAATATCTTTGACGGTGATGAGTCCGATGCACTTGTGGTGGTCGTCGACGACGGGGAGTTTCTCAATTCTGTGCTCGTGGAGCAGACGCCGCGCCTCCTTGCGCGAGACGGCGCCCTTGACGGTGACGACATTCTCGGCGGTCATCAGATCCTTGACGCTGTAGGACTCGATTTTTTCGGGATCAACGAAGCGTACATCTCTGTTGGTGAGGATGCCGACGAGTCTGCCGGTTTTTTCATCGGTGACGGGGAGACCGGAGAAGTTTCCGTCGCGCATGAGTTTGAGGGCGCGGCTGAGAGGCGCGTCGGGGTGAATCGTGGACGGCGAGAGGACCATGAGTCCTTCGTGCCGTTTGACGCGGAGGGTTTCGCGCACCTGCTCATCGGCGGAGAGATTTTTGTGGACGACGCCGAGTCCGCCGGCGCGCGCCATCGCGATCGCCATCGGGCTTTCGGTGACGGTATCCATCGCGGCGGAGATGAGCGGGATGTGCAGCGGCAGGTCGTGGTGGAGGCGGGTGTTGAGCGAGGTCTGCGCGGGGATGACGGCGGAGTCCTGGGGTTCCAGGAGGATGTCGTCAAAGGTGAGGGCTTGCGGGGGGAGGTTCATTTCGGTGTGGCTGTCGCGGTATATTTGCGAGTATAGGGTATAGGGGGTGTGATGACAATTGGGGATTTGCGGATTATGTGTTTGTGGGGTATGCTGATTTTTTTGATGGGGGATAGTTTAGAGGTAGAACGACGGGTTCTGGCCCCGTTAGCCCTGGTTCGAATCCAGGTCCCCCAGCGCGGGCCGGCGACGGAGGCGCCGCCGGCTTTGGTTCAGTGGCTGCAGTGACGGCGCCGAAATTTTGGACTTTCCGAGGCGCGATCTTTGGCATTAGTGGGCGTTTGACTAAGACATTCACGGTGTCGGCTCAAGCGAACGATGCCAACTAATGGGTGCGGGCTAGCCCGCAAAAAATTAAAATTAAGGAGACAAGTGTCGGTGACAACGAAGGCGGAATGGATCGCCGTGGACTGGGGGACTTCGCGTCTCCGCGCATGGGCGATGGACGCGGATGACGCGGTGCTCGCCCGTCTCTCGTCGCCGCGCGGAATGAACTCGCTGAAACGCGACGAATTTGAAGGCGCCCTGATTGAACTCGTCGGCGGACACCTCGCCGACGCCCGGACAACTCCCGTCATCTGCTGCGGAATGGTCGGCGCGCGGCAGGGATGGAAAGAGGCGCCGTATTCGTCGCTGCCGTTCGGAGTTGAGCCGGGGAAGGCGGCGACGGTGACCGTCCCCGCGAGCGACCCGCGCATCGCGCCGACGATTCTGGGCGGAGTCAGGCAGAACGCCCCCCCCGATGTGATGCGCGGCGAGGAAACACAGATCATCGGCTTCCTTGCCGAAAATCCCGACTTTGAAGGCGCCGTCTGCCTTCCCGGGACGCATACGAAGTGGGCGCGGGTGCAAAACGGAAAAATCGTTGAATTTCAGACATTTATGACGGGCGAACTCTTCTCCCTGCTCGCCGAGCGCTCCGTCCTGCGCCACGGAATGAGCGACAGCGCCGGCACTCATATTAATGCACACATTAAAAATGACGCCGACACCCCAAACAGCGAAGAATTTGCTAGTATGACCGCGAAGGCAATGAACGAACCGCACCTTCTCCTCGCCCGGCTCTTCGGACTGCGCGCCGACGCCCTGCTCAACGGCCTCGCGCCGGCGGCGGCGCGCGCGCGGCTCTCAGGATTGCTCATCGGCGCCGAACTCGCGGCGGCGCGGAAGTTTCACGCGGACGGCGCCGTCGCGCTCGTCGCGGAGGCGGCGCTCGGCGACCTTTACGCCGGCGCCCTGAAAAGTCGCGGCGTCGCGGCGCGCGCGGAGAACGCCGGCGCGATGACCCTGCGCGGCATCACCACATTCTTCAACAAAATAAGAGAGACCCGGCGATGACAGTGAAAGTTTTTGACGAGCGGCGGTGTGTATTGGGCGAGGGGCCTTTGTGGCTTCCGAGGCGGCGGCAGCTTGTGTGGTTTGACATTTTATCGCGGAAAATGCTGAGCCGCGAAGGCGAGACGCAGCGCGAGTGGCAGTTCGACAAGATGGTCTCGGCGGCGGCGCGCGTCGACCGCAGCCGCGATCCCGACCACGACGGCGAGGACACCGACAGCGAGATCATCATCGCCAGCGAAACGGAACTCTTTCTGTTTAATCTTGACACGAACACGCACACGCATATTTGTCAGCTGGAGGACGACAACCGCTTCACGCGCTCCAACGACGGACGCGCGGACCCGCACGGCGGCTTCTGGATCGGCACGATGGGCAAAAAGGGACAGACGAAAAGCGGTTCTATTTACCGCTGGCGTCATCGGGAACTGCGGAAACTCTTCGACCGCATCAGCACGACGAACTCAATCTGTTTTTCGGACAACGGCCGCACCGCGTATTTCACGGACACGCCGACGCGGCAGATCATGCGGGTGGCTTTGGACGGCGAGGGCTGGCCGAGCGGCGAGCCCGAGGTGTTTATTGATCTGAGCGAGGAGGGTCATAAGTCGGACGGGGCGGTGATTGATTCCGAGGGTTGTTTGTGGAGCGCGCAGTGGGGTTCGTCGCGGGTGGCGCGTTATTCGCCTGCGGGCGAGTTTTTGTCGGCGATTGAGTTGCCGGCTTTGCAGACGAGTTGTCCGGCGTTTGGCGGTGATGATTTGTCTGTGTTGTATGTGACGACGGCGATGAACAAGATTAAGGATCCGTCTGCTGAGCAGGGGCAGACATTTTTTATGGAGGCGGGGGTTCGCGGTGTTGAGGAGCCTCGCGTCATTTTGTAAAAACCTTTGAAGACAGACGAAGTGCGATCCTTGGCATTAGTGGGAGTTTGACTAAGACATTCACGGTGTCGGCTCAAGCGAACGATGCCAGCAGATGGGTGCGGGCTAGCCCGCAAAAAAAATT
>JALCBB010000118.1 GCA_028066985.1 Alphaproteobacteria bacterium | reverse complement strand
CGCTCGCTTGAGCGGCTATTGTGAATGTCTTAGTCAAACTCCCACTAATGCCAAGTTTCGCACTTCGCCTGTCTCTTTTAATTGGGGGAGGCGTCGGAGCGGCGGGATTTGAACCCACGACCTCCTGCGCCCCATGCAGGCGCGCTACCAGACTGCGCTACGCTCCGACAAAAACTAAACCCGTCGCCCCAATACACGCTCTATATCACCAGCCATCTCCCGCAACTCCCGCGCCACAACACCTAAACGCTCGCCGGCCCAGTCACCCTCGTCACCCCCCAATATCCGACGCACGCCCGCGCTCGTCAATCCGTCACGCCGCACCAAAGCCTGAATCCGCCGCAAGACCTCCATGTCCGACGAGCGATACAGACGCCGCCCCCCGTCCTGCCGCAACGGACGCAACTCCGAAAACTTCGACTCCCAGTGCCGCAAAGTATGCATCGGCTCCCCCAATGCCTCCGCCGCCTCGCGGATGTTCAGCAGACGACCGTCCTCAGTCATCAGCCGTTCCGTCCGCGCCGCGCTGCACCCGCTCCCTCAAAATCCCCGACGGACGAAAACTCACCGAATACCGCGCCTCGATCCGCGCCGGCGCGTTCGTCTTCGGATTGCGTCCGAGACGCGCCTCCTTGCGCCGCACCGCGAACACCCCGAAACGCGAAATCTTGACATCGCGCCCCGACTGCAGCGACTCGCCGATAATGTTAAACACATCCCCGAGAAGACGATGCGACTCCGCGTACGGAAGTCCGATCTTCTCCTTCGCAGCCTCGTAAATCTCGCTGCGTGTCAGCGATTTCCGCGATGTCAGCACGTTTCCGCGCTCCTCATATCAACAGCCCCCCGCGAGCCGTCAGTATCGCCCGATAAACCCCGAAGGTCAAGCCGCCGCCGGCGCCGTCAAAGTCTCCGTCAATGCCGCCGCCAAAGCCAGCGACACCGCCGCCGTCTCCGTCTCCGATGTCATCGACAATCGCCCCGCCGTCATCGTCGCCGTTCTTGTCATCGTCTCCGTCATCACCGCGCAACGCCGGCGCCATCACTGCCGCCCGCCTCGCCGTCATCGTCTCCGTCCCTGTCATCGTCTCCGTCACCAGCGAAGCAGCGCCGAGCCCCAGGTGAAACCCGCCCCCAAAGCCTCCAGTAAAAGAAGGTCGCCGCGCCGAAATCGTCCCGCCGCCGACTCCTCCGAAACCAGCAGAGGAATGCTCGCCGCCGATGTGTTCGCATGACGATCCACCGACACCAGCATCCGCTCGCGCACAATGCCAAGACGCTCCGCCATCGTCTCCATCAGTCGCAAATTCGCCTGATGCGGAATGAACCAGTCCACATCGTCAGACCCCATGCCGTTCGCCGCCAGCGCCGCCTCAACCGCCTCCGCCATCCGCACAACCGCATGACGATACACCTCGCGCCCCTCCATCGTCACCACGCCGGGCGCCGCGCCGCAGACAACGCCGCCCGTCGTGCGTAAAGCCTCCGAATGAGAGCCGTCCGCGAATAAATGCGTGGAAATAATGCCGCGCCGCGCCTCGTCGTCATCGCCGGCGCCGTCACCGTCACCGTCGCCGGGACCCGCCGCCTCCAGCGCCACCGCGCCCGCGCCGTCGCCGAACAGAACCGCGGTGCGGCGGTCGTTCCAGTCCAGAATACGGCTGAACACCTCCGCGCCCATCAGCAGAGCGCGCCGATGCCCGCCGCCGCGCAGGAGAGCGTCCACGACGCTCAGCCCGTACACGAAGCCCGAACACGCCGCCGCCAGATCAAACGCCGCCGCGCCGTGATTGTCCAGTTCGGCCTGCACCAGACACGCCACCGACGGAAATGTCAGATCCGGCGTCGCCGTCACCACCACGAAGAGGTCAACCGTGTCCGCGGTCCAGCCCGCGTTCGCGAGCGCCATCCGCGCCGCGTCCCGCGCCAGGGTTGAGGTCGTCTCGTCGTCGCCCGCGACCCGCCGCTCGCGGATGCCCGTGCGCTGACGAATCCATTCGTCCGATGTGTCCAGAGTCTTTGACAACTCCTCGTTGGAAACGCGGCGCTTCGGCAGCGCATGTCCCCAGCCGCGCGGCACTGTACGAGTCTCGGCGCGAGTCTCTCCGCTCATCATTTTGCTGTCCGCGGCTCCGCCGCCGCCGTTGTCGTCGTCTCTGTCTCTGTCCCCGTTGACGCCGCCGCCGTTGTCGTCGTCTCTGTCTCTGTTCCCGTTGACGCCGCCGCCGTTGTCGTCGTCTCCGTTCCCGTCGCCGTCGCCGTCTCTGTTGTTTTCTTCGCGCGCGACACCGCCTCGCGCACATGCTCCAGAAAATCATGCCCCGCCATCTCGTCCGCGACCAGTAAAGCGTTGGCGAAACCCTGCTCGTCCATGCGGCCGTGACTCTTGATCGCGATGCCGTCAAGACCCAGAAAAACCGCGCCGTTATGCAGACGCGCGTCAAAACGACGCGAAAACCTCCGCAAAGCCGGCGCCAGCAGCAAGGCGCCCGCCTTCGCGCGCAGCCCCTCGCTCGCCGTCGCCCGCAACTCGCGCGCGAGCAGTTGCGCCGTGCCTTCCGCCGTCTTCAGGGCGATGTTGCCCGTGAAGCCGTCCGCGACCACGACATCAGCCCTGCCGCTCGCAATGTCATGCGCCTCTATAAAACCGAGAAACGGACCGGGCAGAACGGTCGCCGCCGTCTCCTGCAAAATGCGCGCCGCCTCGCGGATCTCTTCGTGTCCCTTGACATCCTCCTCGCCGATGTTGAGCAGCGCGCACGACGGCGCCGCCTTGTCGCGCACCGTCCGCGCGAAGGCTGTTCCCATGATCGCGAACTCAACCAGGTTCGCCGCCGTGCATTGCAGAGTCGCGCCGAGATCCAGCAGCACCACCGGCTCGCGCGCGCTCGGCAGAAAACTCGCGATCGCCGGACGATGCACGCCCTCCATCGCCTTGAGACCGCGCAGCGCCATCGCCATCAGCGCGCCCGTGTTGCCGCCCGAAATCGCCGCGACCGAATCCCCGCGCGCGACCGACTCAATCGCGCGGAACATGGAGGTCTCCTGTCCGCGGCGCAGGGCGAGAGACGGCTTCGCGTCGTCAGGCACCTGATCGGGCGCGTGCAGAATCTCGCTTCGCCCCGCAAGACCGGAATGACGCCGCCGCTCGCGCTCTATCACCGCCTGGTCGCCCACAAACAGAAAGCGCAGCGCGGGATGCCGCTCGCGCGCCAGCGCCGCGCCCGCGACCGGAGCGCGCGGCGCGTTCTCGCCGCCCATGGCGTCAATCGCGAGTACGAAGTCCTGCGCCACGCGCCGCCTCCTTGTCGCTGTGTCCTCCGGCGCCGGGGGAGCCGGCGGAGGTCCTATCGTTCGCGGGGCGGCAGGATCTGGCGGCCGCCGTATTCGCCGGTCTTGAGGTCAATATGATGCGGACGCCGCAGTTCGCCGCTGTCCTTGTCCTCGATCCAGTCGGGGGAGGCGCGGCGCAGCGTCCTGTGCGAGCGGCGGTGGCCGCGGCGCGACGGCGAGGTTTTTCTCTTGGGAACTGCCATTTCGGGGGTCGGGGATGTCGTTTGTCTCGGTTGCGGAGACTCTTTTATACCCTCAATCGTCGGCGCGGGCAAGGGGAGCGGCGGAGGCGCCGGACAAGGGCGGTTTCGCGTCATTTTCGGGCGGAGACGGCGGCGCGGCGGGCGGCGTTTCGTCTTCCTCGCCCCAGGCGGTCTGCGGGAGACGCGCGCCCTCGGCGCGGGGCCACGGCGGCAGACTCAGCGCGAGTTCCTGCGTCAGCGCCTCGCCGAGATCGGGACCGGCGGCGCCGTAGAAGAGACCGTCGTCGTCGCCTTCCAGGCGGGGGTCGCGTCCGGGGCGGTTCTGCGGCGAGAAGCGGAGGCGCAGCGCGCGGTCTATCGCGCCGGGAACGGCGGCGAGGGTCACGACGCAGCGCTGACTGAAGCGCGCGGTCATTTGTCCGGCGGCGATGAGGGTGTCGTCGTCGGCGCTTGTGATCTGGAATTCGCCGCCGAGCGAGTCAAGACTGAGAAGGTCAAGACGGCGGCGGACGGCTTCGCGCTCCTCGTCGCCGGCGGTGATGCGGACATGGTGCGGATTTTTTCCGCGCCGCAGTTGGTCGACGGGGACGCGGCGCGAGAATTCCGGAGTCCATGACTCGGGCAGTGTCGCCGTCTTTGTCGCTGACACGGACGCAGACGGCGCCGCGGTCGGTGTTGTGGACGATGACGCGGACGATGACACGGGCGCGGACGGCGGCGCGGTCGTTGTTGTTGACGATGACGCGGGCGGTGTCGTTGTCACCGTCTCTGATGCGTTTTTGTTTTTCATGGACTCGCCGCCTTTGTCTGTCCGTCCGCCTGTCCGTGTTTTTGTCCCTCGGTCTGTCCGCCCGTCTGTCCGACGGCCGCGAGGCAGCCGTTGAGGAGGTCGTCGCGGCTGACATTTCCGAGTGTCAGACTCGCTGTCTGCAGTGTATCCGTCATTTCGCGCGCGCGCGACTCGCTCAGGCCTGCGGCGACAAGGTTTTTAAACAGACTTTCACGCAGACCATCGCCGTCATTGTCACTGTTATTGTCGCCGTTGCCGGCGCCGTCACTGTCGCCGTAGGCGGCGAGGCGTCCGTAGAAGCCGCGACCGAGGCGGCGCATCAGGCGGATCGTTTTCGTGTCGCCGCTGCCGCGGCGGCGCA
Organism: Alphaproteobacteria bacterium; assembly: GCA_028066985.1. Taxonomy (GTDB): domain Bacteria; phylum Pseudomonadota; class Alphaproteobacteria; order JALCBB01; family JALCBB01; genus JALCBB01. Next base: position 942 of record JALCBB010000118.1, on the reverse strand, counting down.
GACTTTCGTCCCAGTCGCGGCTCATGGTGTCGAAGAGTTCCTGGGCGAGTTCGCGTCCGTCGGGTTCGCGCAGGAGGCGGCGGCGCAGGAGCGCGTAGAGCGCGACCTGCAACTCCCACCAGACCTGAAACGGATAGCGGACGCCTTCCATGTCTCCGCCGTCGCCGCCGTCATCGTGAACCAGGTCGCGCACGAGGGCGAGGATGTCGCCGTGCAGTGTCCGCGCTGTTCGGGTGATCTGCGAAGTTTCCGGGGCTGTCATTGTTCTGCTGTCTGCGCGCGGTCTTGCCATTTGCGGGGCTGTGCGCTAGGAATTATCGCATGAGAGGCTGTTTTTGTCATTTTTCTTTCGGCGCTGTTCTGGGCGTGCTTGTCCTGCTTGCGGGCTGCGCGGACCGTCTCGCCGTGCGCGGCAATCTCATTGACGAGGAGAAACTGACGCAGATTCGTCCGGGCGACCTGACATCGGGGACGGTGCGCGAGATTCTCGGCACTCCTTCAACGCGGCGCGCGCTGCTCGGGGACGACGAGGGCGAGACCTGGATTTACATCGGCGAGCGGACGAGCCAGCGCACTTACAAGGACACCGAAGTTCTGGAGCGGCAGATTCTGGTTCTGCATTTTGACACGGACGGGTTTCTGCGTGACAGCGAGGTGCTGGCGCTGGCGGACGGCCGTGCTGTGGTGCCGCGCGCGCTGACGACGCCGACGCCTGGCCGACAGTTCACGGTGTGGCAGCAGTTTCTGGGGAATGTGGGACGTTTTAACACGCCGCAGGGCGCCCCCGGCTCCCCCTGAGAAATTAAGAGACAACGAAGGGCAGCATCTGGCATTAGTGGGAGTTTGACTAAGACATTCACGATGTCGGCTCAAGCGAACAGCACCCGCTGATGCCCGCAGGCGCTGCCTGCAAAAAAAAATTAAATTAAAAAGAAAATAATT
>JALCBB010000117.1 GCA_028066985.1 Alphaproteobacteria bacterium | reverse complement strand
GACCTGGACGGCGGCGGCTGCGGCGCGAACTCGGGCGGCGACTTCGCGGACGGCGGCGGCGGCGCCTCCTCGGAGACGACCTTGTTTTCGCGCGCCATGCGGGCGACGCGGTCGGCTTCCTCGCGGGCGCGTTTCTGGGCTTCCAGGGCGCGCGCCTGGTCAATGTCGGGCGGCGGAGGCGGCGCGGGCGCGGCGGAGGGCGGCGGCGCGGCGGCGGCGGCCGGGCGCGGGGGGGCTTCCCTGGCGCCGGGCTTCGCCTTGTTTTTGGCGGAGGGCTGGCGGCGCTTGACCTCTATCTGGACGGTCTTGGTGCGGCGGTGGCTGAAACTCTGGGTGATCTGTCCGGTTTCGCGCGCCTTGTCGGAGATCTGGAGTTTTTTGCGCGGACCCGCCGGCTTTTTGGAGGTCGCCGAGGTGGTCGCCGGCGTGGTTTCTGTCGCCGGCGTTGACACTCGCGGCGGCATCGGCGGGGACGACGGCCGTGAAGGCGCCGCCGTTGTCGTCGTCCTTGTAGAAGAAGACGAAGACTTTGAAGGCGCCGCCTTTGTCGTCGTCTTCGTCGAAGCGGATGACTTTGACGAAGCAGACTTTGACGAAGCAGACTTTGACGGCGCCGTTTTAGCCGCCGCCTTTGTCGTCGTCTTCGTCGTCGTTTTAGACGAAGCAGACTTCGTCTTTTTGCCGTCGGTGTCAGTCACGGACTACGCCTCCTCGCCGTCCGCGCCGTTATCGTCTCCCGACAGGGAGCGCAGGACGAGCAGTTCATCACGGAGGCGACGCGACAACGCGCCGTCCTTCAGGAGGACATGCACATGATGATCGCGGCCGAACGCCGCGCCAAGTTCGTCAGCCGCGAACGGACGCAGCACGCGCACACCCGCGCGCTCCGCCAACGCCGCGACACGAGCGCAGCCGTCGGGCGAACCGTCGCTCGCCTGCAGCAGCAACGCCGCCGCGCCTTCGCCGAGAGCGGCGCGAACCTTTGTCTCTCCCGCGACCGCGAGACCGGCGCGGCGGGCGAGGCCGAGCGTCTCAAAAATACGGCGGCGCAGCAGCGCGCAGACCGAATCCGCGAAAGCCTCGGCGGTGTCGGCGGGAATATGCGGATGACGGCGATACTTGCGCGTCAGCGCCAGAACAAGACGGCGCTCGGCGACCGCGCGAATCAGGATGTCGCGGCGGGGAAGCAGCCAGGCGCCGCGTCCCTCAAGGCGGCGCGCGAAGTCGGGAACGACCTCGCCCGTCGGCGCGGCGACAAAACGCAGAAGTTCCTCCGGCGATCCGTGCTGTCGCGTCACGCAGCAGCGCCGCTCCGGCGCGCCCTTGTCGTCGTCATCGGACGACAACAACGGCGGCGAAAAAGCGGGCGCCGTCTCCGAAGCCCTCTGCGCGAATGAACTCACTGCGCCGCCTCCTTGTCAGCCTCGGCGCCGACACCCGCGTCAATCGGCGCGAAAGCGCGCGCAGCCTCGCCGTCACCCTCACCTTCACCGCCGTCATTGTCTTCAACAGCGGCGGCGGCTTCATTGTCGCCCTCAACGGCGGCGACACCTTCGCTGTCTTCAACAGCGGCGGCGCCGTCATTGTCGTCCTCAACGGCGGCGGCGTCATTGTCCTCTGTCGCCGTCGCCGTCTCTGTCACCGTCTCTGTCTCCGTCTCGGTATCCGGCGCGGGCGGAAAGTCGGGGAAAATCTCGCGCGGAGTCACAGGCGCATCGGAAAATTCGGGCGCCGTCGCTGACGCGGCTGTAGTCGCTGTAGCCGTTTCGCCCGGCTCGTCCGAGCCCTCGGCGGTCTCGTCGCCGGGAACCACGAAGTCAGGGTCGTCCGCATACCACGGAGCGCGCGCCGTCATTATCAGACGGTCAATCTCCTCAACCGTCGGCAAATGCTCGCCCAGAATGTCAAACATCTCGTCGCGCGACAGGTCGGCCAGATCCTCAATCGTGCGCACCTCGGCATCGCCGAGTTTGGCGACCATCGCCGGCGTCAAGCCCTCCATCTCGGCGAGCGCGTCGGTGACGCCCGCGGCGCGGCGGCGCTCCTCGTACTCGCGGTCGCGCTCCGCAAGCCACGCCCGCGCGCGCGCGCCCAGTTCGCCGGCAAGCGACTCGTCAAAACCCTCAACCTGCGACAACTCGCCCGTCTCGCACTGCGCGATCTGCTCAAGCGTCGCAAAACCCTCGGCGGACAGCAAGTGCGCGATCATGTCGTCAACATCCAGCGTCTCGGCGAAGAACTTGGTGCGGCGCATCATCTCCTCCTGACGGCGGGCGCTCTCGTGCGCCTCGGTCAGCAGTTCTATCTGCCAGCCCGTCAGGTCGGTGGCGAGATTGACGCTCTGTCCCTTGCGGCCGATGGCGAGCGACAACTGATCCTCGGGGACGATGACCTCCATGCGGTCGCTGTCCTCGTCAAGGATGACCTTTGCCACCTCCGCCGGCGCGAGCGCGTTCACCACAAAAGTCGCGGGGTCGGACGACCACGGCACAATGTCAATCTTCTCGCCCTGCAACTCGCCGACCACAGCCTGAACACGGCTGCCGCGCATGCCCACACACGCGCCGACAGGATCAATCGCGCTGTCATGACTGATCACCGCAATCTTCGCGCGACTCCCGGGATCGCGCGCCACCGATTTTATCTCGATGACGCCGTCGTAGACCTCGGGCACCTCCTGCGAAAACAACTCGGCCATGAACTGCGGATGACAGCGCGAAAGCAGAATCTGCGGACCGCGCTGGTCGCTGCGAACCTCCTGAATGTAGCAGCGAATGCGGTCGCCGGGATGATGCGTCTCGCGCGGAATCGCCTCGCTCTTGCGCATGAGAGCCTCGGCGTGCGCGAGTTCAATGTAGACATCGCCGTACTCAACGCGCTTGACGAGTCCGTTGACAATCTGGCCGACGCGGTCCTTGTACTCCTCGTACTGGCGGGCGCGCTCGGCCTCGCGGACATGTTTGACGATGGTGTCCTTGATGGTGCGGGCGGCGACTCGTCCCATGTCAATGGGGGGGAGGAGTTCGCGGTGAACAGCGCCGACCTCGTGGAGTTCAGACTTCTCAGGAGCGATCTTGCGCGCCTGTTCAACCGTGATCTCGGTCGCCGCCTGTTCAATCTCCTCAACGACGGTGTGGCAGCGGAAAAACCGCACCTCGCCGGAGACCGGGTCAATCTCGGTGCGGATGTCATGCTCCCTGCCGTACTTCGCCTCGGCGGCCTTCTGAAAGGCGAGGATCATCGCCTGGACGACCTCCTCGAGCAGGATGCCTTTTTCGCGCGCGACAGACTCGGCAACCTCAAGCAACTCGCGGCGGTGAAGAGCAGTGTTCATGATCGTGCCTTTCTGCGTCTGGCGGGGCGGGGACGGGCGTCCCGCGGCGGATGGTCGGGGACGAGGCGAACCTCGCGAAGGTCGTCAAGACTGACCTGGAATTCATCGGCATTGCCGCCCGCGTTGTCGTTGTCGTTTTTGTCGCCGAAAACGGCGGCGGTGTTGTCGTCCTTGACGGCGAAAGTGTTGTCGTCGGAAACGGCGGCGGTGTTGTCGTCTTTGACGACGAAAGTGTTGTCGTCCTTGACGACGGCGTTATTGTCGTCTTTGACGACGAAAGTGCTGTCACCGTTTTTGTCAACGGCGAGCGAAAGAACGCCGTCGTGAAGTCCCGCGAGGACGGCGCGGCGGGGTCCCTGTCCGCGGTTTCTGTACTTGACGCGCACCTCGCGGCCCGCGAACTCCTGAAAATGACGCGGCGCGGTGAGAGGTCTGTCAACGCCCGGAGACGAAACCTCAAGAAGATAACGCGTGCTGATCATATCGTGAAGATCAAGACGCCGCGACAACTCGCGGGAAAAGTTAACGCAGTCGTCCAGAGTCGGACTCTTTCCGTCGCGCTCAATGAGAATCTGCATCTTCGGACGCTGCCCCGCGCCGAGATGAAGACGCGCAAGCGACAACCCAAGTTCGCGCGCGACACCCTCGCCGAGACGCGCGGCGGCGGCGGCGGCGTCCTCAAGATGCGGACTCACGCTCTGAATCCGAAGATGCGCGAATTCGTCCTCGCCGACGGCGGCAGTGTCGCGGAGCGCGGCAGGGTCGCTGAGCGCGGCAGGGTCGCGGAGCGCGGCAGGGTCGCTGAGCGCGGCAGGGTTGATGCCGCCGTTGGCGACGGCGGCGGGCGCGCCTTCCCTGTCTTCCGCGGCGGGAAGGCTCTCGGCGGCTCTGCTCATGACTCCAGGTATTCGCATAAAACCAGACAGACAGACGGACAGACAGCACCGGAACGACCCTCCGCGACAGCAATAAAAAAGGGCGGGCGAAACGCCCACCCCGTCAGCCGCCAGCAGGGGTCAATATGTCTCCTTCGCTCATGCTCGGAGACACTCCAGTATGGGTCAATACTGCCCCATTTTCACGAGGAACGCAAGCGCCTCGTGAATTTGAAATGCGGGGCGGATTTGCCAGTTTTCCGCGCCTTCCGGCGGTAGCGGGACGGCGGCGGGGCGGCGCTCCAGACGGCGGCGGGGTGCGGGGCGGCGGCGGCGGGCCACGCAAAGGCGGGGTGCGCGAGGACAAAAGCGAGCGTGTGCGCCTGGTATCCGATGTCGTCGGAGGCGAAATGGAGGGCGGCGTCGGGCCGCATCCTGGCGGCGAGAAGGTCGAGGAAGTCAGGCTGGACGAGTCTGCGCTTGTGATGCCGGGTTTTGGGCCACGGGTCGGGAAAGAGAATGTAGACGGCGGCGAGGGATTGATCGGGGAGGGCGGCGAGGAGGAGGCGGCAGTCTCCGTTGAAGATGCGGATGTTGGGGAGGGGGTCGTCGGCGAGGCGGTGCAGGCATCTGGCGATGCCGTTGATGTAGATTTCGGCGCCGATGAATCCGGTGTCGGGGTTGAGGGCCGCGAGATTGAGGAGGTGTTCGCCGTTTCCGAATCCGATTTCAAGGGCGAGCGGTTTTTGCGGCGGGAGGTTTCGCGGTGTGTTGTTGCTGATGGTGACAGCGTATTTATCGTTCTGGGAGTTGAGGGCGTGGAGGCGCGCCGGGCGCATTTTGCGTCCGTGTTTGCGGCCCTTGGGGTGGTTGTGGATATGGCTTGTCATGTTCAGAGGGTAGCAGAGACGGCGCCGAAATTTCCGAACATTAATAAGGAGACAGACGAAGTGCGGCCTTTGGCATTAGCGAGACTTAACTTTAGACTCTTAAAGCAGCCGCTCAAGCGAACAGCGCCAACTTGCGCCCGCAGGCGCTGCCTGCAAAAAAAATTAAATTAAAAAGAAAATAATTTATTTAATTGACCCCATTAATTGTCTACCAGTAATTAATGAATAACAATTATTTTTTGACCCCATTAATTGTCTATCAATAATTAACAGAATGAATTTCTTTTTAACACATTAATTGTCTATTATTTAATTGACCCCATTAATTGTCTATGTTAATAAGAGAAGAATTTATTTAATTGACCCCTTAAATAGTCTAATTAATCTTTAATTTAATTTTTTTTGCGGGCTAGCCCGCACCCATCTGCCGGCATCGCTCGCTTGAGCCAACGCCGTGAATGTCTTAGTCAAACGCCCACTAATGCCAAGGGCGGTTCTTCGTCTGTCTCCTAATTAAAAATATTAACTGATGC
>JALCBB010000116.1 GCA_028066985.1 Alphaproteobacteria bacterium | reverse complement strand
TAATGGGTGCGGGCTAGCCCGCAAAAAAAATTAAAAAAATAATTGACTATTTAAGGGGTCAATTAAATAAATTGCTTTCTTATTAATTGACAAATAATGGAATGGTTATTGTCTATTAAATAAATTTATTTTCTTTTTAATTTAATTTTTTTTGCAGGCAGCGCCTGCGGGCATTAGTTGGCATCGCTCGCTTGAGCCAACATTGTTAATGTCTAAATATAACTCCCACTAATGCCAAATGCCGCACTTCGTCTGTCTCCCAAGTCAAACGCCCACTAATGCCAAGGGCGGTTCGTCGTTGTCTCTTTAAGTGCCGGTGGAGCCGAAGCCGCCGGTGCCGCGAGAAGTTTCAGACAAATTTTCACTCTCCTCCAACTCCACGCGCTCCACCGCCACCACAACCATCTGCGCTACCCGCTCGCCACGCTTCAACACCACCTCCTCACTCCCCAAATTCACCATCAAAACCTTCACCTCGCCACGATAGTCCGAATCTATCGTCCCCACACCATTCACCAATGACAACCCGTGCCGCAAAGCCAGACCAGAACGACACCGTACTTGTCCCTCGTAACCCTCCGGCAACGCCACCACTAAACCCGTCGGAACCGCAAGCCGCTCGCCTGCACCCAAAACCACATCCTCAGACGCGCGCAAATCCATCCCCGCCGCGCCCGAAGTCGCATACGAAGGCAACGGCAAGTCCTCAGAACCCGCCAGCCGACTCACTTGAATACGAAGTCCGCCCATCTCAAACCCCGAAATACCCGCCAACCCGATCCACTAAACGCGCCGCAACATCACGCTTAGAACCACGACCCCAAACCTCTTCACCATCACCCGAAACCAAGACCACCTCGTTCTCATCACTCCCCGCCGCCGAAATGTCGTTCAGCAAAATCCAGTCGCAGCCCTTCGCCGTCAGTTTCTCACGCGCCCGACGCACGCCCGCCGCGCCGATGCCGTCCTCGACCGCGAAGCCCACCACCAGTTCCGGACGACCCGCGCGCCCCTCCGACAAACGCGCCAGAATGTCGGGCGTCTGCTCCATCTCCAAAGACAAGCCCGCCGACTTCTCCATCTTCCCCGCCACAAAATCACGCGGACGCCAGTCACTCACCGCCGCCGCGCACACCGCCACACGCGGCACCGGAGGCGTCAAACACGCGTCCAGCATTTCCTGCGCGGTCGTCACCGAGGTCGTCTCCACTCCCGCCGGCGGCGACAGCGAGACTGGTCCCGACACCAGCCGCGTCCGCGCCGACGCGCCCGCCAGAGCATGCGCTATCTCGTATCCCTGCAAGCCCGATGACCCGTTGCTCACATAACGCACCGAGTCCAGTCGCTCGCGCGTCGGACCCGATGTCACCAGCGCGTCAAAGCCGGACAAACGCCGCGACCTTCTCAGTTCCGCCATCACACGCGACTCGATCTCGTCCAGGTCGGCGAGCCGTCCGACGCCCTCCTCGCCGCACGCCATGTCGCCCGCGTCCGGCTCAATGACGCCGACGCCGCGCGACTTCAGCAGCGCCACATTCGCGCGCGTCGCCTCGTTCAGCCACATCATCGGATTCATCGCCGGCGCCACAAGCGGAGCGCGCGACGCCGCCAGAATGCACGCGGTCGCGAGGTCGTCGGCGCGTCCCTGCGCCATGCGCGCCAGGAAGTCGGCGGTCGCGGGCGCGACAACGATGCAGTCGGCTTCGCGCGCGAGGCGGATGTGTCCGATTTCGCTTTCTTCGGTGAGCGAGAAGAGGTCGCGTCCGACGGGATTGCCCGTCAGCGTTGACAGCGACAGCGGCGTCACGAATTCGGCGCCGTTTTTTGTGAGTATCGCGCGCACTTCAACGCCGCGCGCGCGCAGGCGACGCGCGAGGTCGAGCGACTTGTACGCCGCGATGCCGCCTCCGACTATGAGCAGCACGCGGTGTGCCGGCGCGGACATTGTTGTCGCCTTCACCTGTTGTCCGTCAGCCCGCCGCGGTTTCTTTGACGGCGACGCCGTGCCGCGAAAACACCTGCGCGAGTTCGCCGCTTTCAAACATTTCGCGCACGATGTCGCAGCCGCCGATGAATTCGCCCTTCACATAGAGTTGCGGGATTGTAGGCCAGTCGGAGAAGTCTTTGACGCCCTGGCGCAGTTCGGGGTCTTCAAGGATGTCCACATCGTGGAAGTCCACGCCGAGCAGGCGCAGCGCCTGGACGACGGTCGCGGAGAAGCCGCACTGCGGCATGTCGGCGGTGCCTTTCATGTAGAGGACGACCGGGCGAGCCGAAATCTCCTCCTGGATGCGCTGTTTAATGTCCATAGTCCTTTCCTTTCTTTCCCTTTTCCCTTTTTCACCGTTGTTGTCGTCACCGTCGCTGTCACCGTCGTTGTCACTTGTCACTTACCACTTGTGATTGTGACCGCCGCCGTTGTCGTCGTCGTGACCTGTGACCGTGACCGTCGCCGCCGTCTTTGTTGTCCTCTTTAACGACCTCCGAAACGCGGCGCCGTTAATGAAGCCCTTGAAGACGGCCTGTGTCCCTAGCCCTCCTGATCCGGAGTCGTCTGAATGGCGAGGGCGTGAAGACGCTCGCCGAGTTCCTCCTTGAGCGCCTCGTTGACGAGACGGTGCTGCTCAACGCGAGTCTTGCCGCGAAACGCGCTGGACACAACCTTGACAGCATAATGATCGCCGTCGCCGGCAAGGTCGTTCACCGCAATCGTCGCGTCGGGAAACGCCTTGCGCAACTGCTTCTCAATCGTGTTCGCCGAAACCGCCATAATCGCTCCTGAAACGCGGGAAGATACGCGGATATTCTACACCGCCGCGGCGCGTCACGCAAGGCGTCCGTGGCAGCGCTTGTACTTCAGCCCCGACCCGCACGGACACGGCGCGTTGCGCGCCACCTTGCCCCACGACTCCGACCCCGCCGCCGGCTTCGTCGCGCCCGCAGCGCCCGCAGGCAAGGGAGGCGGCGCGCGCCCCGACGCCGCGCCGAAAACAGGCGGCGGAGGCGGCGCGGCCTCCGCGCGCAACTCAACATGCGACAGCAGAAACACAACCTGCTCGCGAATGCGCTCAAGCATCGCCGAAAACAGCGCGAACGCCTCGCCCTTGAATTCGTTGAGCGGGTCGCGCTGTCCGTAGGCGCGCAGGCCGATGCCGTGGCGCAGGCCGTCTAACTGGAGAAGGTGATCCTTCCACTGGCGATCAACGACATTCAGAATTATCTGACGCTCGACATTGCGCATCAGGTCGGGCGTGAACTGCTCTTCTTTGCGGCGCATTAACTCGCCGTGGCGCTCGGTCATGCGCTCCACAAAAACTTCGGACGAGGCGCCCTCGCGCTCCCAGTCATGCACGGGAAGGTCAAGGTTAAAAAGACGCCGCGCCTCTTCGTGGAGGCCGTCCAGGTTCCACTCGTCTTTGTTCTGTCCTTCGGGAAGCAGACGCTGCCCGACATCCCTGTAGAGGTCGCCGCGAAAATCCGCGACCATGCCCGACAGGTCTTCGCTGTCCATGACATCGCGGCGCTGCTGATAGACGATCTTGCGCTGCTCGTTCATCACATCGTCGTACTTGAGCAGGGTTTTGCGTATCTCAAAGTTGCGCGTCTCAACCTTCTGCTGCGCCTTCTCAAGCGCCTTGCTCACCCACGGATGCACGATCGCCTCGCCGTCGGGGAGTCCGAGACGCTTCAGCACCGACTCGAGACGCTCGGACGCGAAAATGCGAAGAAGATCATCCTCAAGCGAAAGAAAAAAGCGGGACGCGCCGGGGTCGCCCTGCCGTCCGCTGCGGCCGCGCAACTGGTTGTCAATGCGGCGGCTCTCGTGACGCTCGGTGCCGAGAACGAAAAGACCGCCCGCCTCCACGACCGCCTCGTGATCGGACACAACCTCCGCGCGAACCCGCTCTTCAAGCGCGAGACGCTCGGACTCCGGCAGAGCCGCGTCAACTTCGCGCTCAAGACGCATATCAACATTGCCGCCCAGCTGAATGTCGGTGCCGCGTCCGGCCATGTTCGTCGCTATCGTCACCGCGCCGGAGACGCCCGCCTGCGCGATAATATACGCCTCGCGCTCGTGACTGCGCGCGTTCAGCACCTCGTGCGGGATGTCTTCTTTCTTCAGCAGCGCCGACAACTGCTCGCTGCGCTCAATAGACACCGTGCCGACCAGGACCGGCTGTCCGCGCTCGCGACATTCGCGGATCTGCGTCAGTATCGCCTCCTCTTTCTCGCGCAGACTGCGGTAGACCTCGTCGTCGCCGTCGGCGCGCAGCACGGGCAGATGCGTCGGCACCTCAACGACCTCAAGACCGTAAATGTCGCCGAACTCGGCGGCCTCGGTCATCGCCGTGCCGGTCATTCCGGCGAGACGCGGATACAGGCGGAAAAAATTCTGGTAGGTGATTGTCGCCAGCGTCTGATTTTCGCGCTGCACCGGGACCTTCTCCTTCGCTTCCAGCGCCTGATGGAGTCCTTCGCCGAAGCGGCGTCCTTCCATCATTCGTCCGGTGAATTCGTCAACGATGAAGACCTGCCCGTCCTTGACGAGATAATGCACATCGCGCTCGTACAAAGTATACGCGCGCAGCGACTGCTCCACATAGTGCAGCAGCGAGACATTGCTCAACTCGTACAGCCCGCCGCCCTCGCGCAGCAGACCGCGCCCGCGCAGTCTGTCCTCAATGTATTCAACGCCCGGCTCGGTGAGGGTCACGCTGCGGCGCTTCTCGTCTTTTTCGTAATGCTCCTCGGACACCGCGCTGACGACGCGCGACACCTCAACATACATCTCGGACGACTCCTCGCTCGGCCCCGAAATGATGAGCGGCGTGCGCGCCTCGTCAATCAGGATGGAATCCACCTCGTCAACGACCGCGAAATTGAACGGACGCTGCACCATGTCCTCGTCGCGGTATTTCATGTTGTCGCGCAGGTAGTCAAAGCCGATCTCGCTGTTCGTGGTGTAGGTCACATCGCGCGCGTAGGCGGCGCGGCGGGAGTCGTCGTCCATGCCGGGGACGATGCAGCCGACTGTCAGGCCGAGGAAGTGATAAATCTCGCCCATCCATTCGGAGTCGCGGCGCGCGAGGTAGTCGTTCACGGTCACGACATGCGCGCCTTTGCCGGCGAGGGCGTTGAGCGCGATGGCGGGCGTCGCGGCGAGTGTTTTGCCTTCGCCTGTTTTCATTTCGGCGATCATGCCGCGGTGCAGGACCATGCCGCCGGTCAACTGGACATCAAAATGCCGTTGTCCGAGGGTGCGCCTTGCCGCTTCGCGCACGAGGGCGAAGCACGGGACGAGGAGGTCGTCCGGTGGCGTGCCGGCGCGCGCCTTTTCGCGCAGTTCGGCGAAGCGACTGCGGATGTTGTCGTCGGAGAGGGCGCGGATTTCGTCTTCAATCGCGCCGATGGCTCGCACATCGGACGACATCCGCCGCAGGACGCGCTCGTTGGCGCTGCCTACGATGCGCTTGCTTATGGTTTTGAGCACCGGCTGGTATCCGTTGATGGGGGGAGGACTCGGGTTGTCATCGTTGTGAGCATAGCACAAATTCGGCGCCGTTTTTGCCGCAGTCAGGAGACAGGCGAAGCACGACCTTTGGCATTAGCGGACGCTTTAATTAAGAGACAGACGAAGAACAGCCCTTGGCATTAGTGGGAGTTATATTTAGACATTAACAATGTTGGCTCAAGCGA
>JALCBB010000009.1 GCA_028066985.1 Alphaproteobacteria bacterium | reverse complement strand
TTTTTTTGCAGGCAGCGCCTGCGGGCATTAGTTGGCATCGCTCGCTTGAGCGGCTATCGTGAATGTCTTAGTCAAACGCCCACTAATGCCAGAAGCGGTTCGCCGAGAGGCTTGTTATGAATAAGCAGAGCGAGAACAGCGCGATCGTCGGGCCGCCAGGTAAATCAAAAAACAGCGCTAAACAAAAACCGCCGCCCGTCGCCGCCAGCGCAAACAAACCCGCAAGCAAAGCCATCCCCTCCGGCGAACGCGACCACATTCGCGCCGACGCCGCCGGCAACACCAGCAATGTCGCCGTCAGCAGCAAACCCACCACCCACATCGCCATCACCACCGCCACCGCCATCACCACCGCCAGCACCGCCTCCAATAACGCCGCCGGCAAACCCTCCGCGCGCGCCAGGTCCCGCGACAACACCACCCGCAACAACGGACGCCGCAACACCCCCAGCACCAACAACGCCCCGAACGCCGCCGCAAAAACCGCCCGCCGCTCCCCCGGCGAACTCGCAAACACATCGCCGAAGAAAAATCCATGCAACCCCGCAACTCCATAAGGCGCGGCAATCACAACCAGCAGAACCGCCAGCGCCAGCGCGCCATGCGCGAAAATTCCAAGCACCGCGTCGCGCGACAATCCGCTCGCCCGCTCAAGCGGAGACATCAGCGCGCTCGCCCCCAATGTCACCGCCACCGCCGGAAACAACGGCGACACTCCGGCCACTATCCCCAGAGAAACTCCGAGCAAAGCCACATGCGCGAGCGCGTCGCCGAGATACGCCATCCGCCGCCAGATGACGAAACAGCCGAGCGGGCCCGCGAGCAGTCCGCACACCAGAACAAGCGCGAACGCGTCGCGCACGAACGGCTCTCCAAGCACGGCGGCGAAGTCGGCGAACATCGGCGACACCTTATTAATGCGCGTGGTTGTGACGATGCGGCCAGGGCATGAGGTCGTCGCTCAGATGTTCGCCGAAAAGCGCGAGATAGGCGGGGTCGCGCGCGACCTCGGCGGGACTTCCCGAACAGCAGAGATGTCCGTTGAGACAGAGAATGTGATCGGCGCGCGCCATCACAAGCGACAGCGCATGTGAAACAAGAACAACCCCGTAGCCGCCCTCGCGCCTGAGGCTGTCGAGATGACGATAGAAGGCGGCGCGTCCGGCGAGGTCGAGGTGCTGGTCTGGCTCGTCCAGCGCGAGAACGGCGGGACGCCGCAACAGCGCGCGCGCCAGCAGCAGTTTGCGCCACTCGCCGCCGGAGAGTCCGGCGATCTGCGTCGCGCCGCGGACGCCGGCGCGTTCCAGTTCTTCGCGGCGCGCGCCGGACGACACGCCGCGCGGCGCGTAGAGCGCGAGAAAGCGCTCGGCGGTCATCGGCAGCCGCGCCGGACGCTCCAGGTTCTGCGGCATGTATCCGACGGTGACTCCTTCGGCGTGTCTGACGGCGCCGAGCGAGGGACGCTCTATTTTGAGCAGCAGACGCAGCAGGCTCGTTTTTCCGGCGCCGTTGGGCCCGATGAGGACGAGCGTTTCGCCGCGTTTAACTTTGAGCGAGATGTTGTCGACGACCTTGCGCTGTCCGCGCAGGAGGGAGACTTCGTTCGCCGTGATCGCCGGCGGTGTTTCGGCTGTCGCGGTTTCGGTCATTTTGTCGCGGCGCATGAGGGGCAGAGGCCTTCTATCTGGATGCGCGCCGAGAGGAAGGCGAAGCGGTGTCCGGCGGCGATTTCGGGGACGCGGTTCTGGAGGCTGATGTCGGAGAATTCGTGGGCGTGTCCGCATTCGCGGCAGATGAGGAATCCTTCGGAGGTTTCGCCGCCGCTTTCGCTGTTGATGGTGCCGTTGTCGCCGTGCGCTTCGCCGGTGCAGACCATCCAGGTTTTATCGGAGGCGATGCGGTGTGCGAATCCGAGTTTTTCCCAGAAGTTGAGGGCGCGGTAGACGGCGGCGGGCGCGAGGGGTGTCGCGGTGTTTTCGTTGAGCCGGTGGAGGAGATCGTAGGCGCCGAGGGGGGCGCGCGAGGCGGCGAGGGCGGCGAGGGTGTTTTTACGGAGGGGGGTGAGTTTTTTACCGGAGGCGAGGCAGGCGACCTCGGCGGCTTGCAGGAGCCTGGCGACGCTTTCGTTGCTTCCGGCGTGGCAGCAGTTTTCGGCGATTTCGGACATCAGGCTGCGGCTCCTTGTGTTGCTGTCTCTTTAATTAAAGAGACAGACGACGACAGGCATTTGGCATTAGCGGGAGTTTGACTAAGACAGTCACGACAGCCGCTCAAGCGAACCGCACCCGCTGATGCCCGCAGGCGCTGCCTGCAAAGAAAATTTAATGGACAAATAATGAATGGACGAACCAGCCGCCCGTTGTCCGTCCATTTAATTTTTTGCGGGCGGCGCCCGCAGGCGACAGTGGGTGCTGCTCGCTTGAGCCGCCACTGTAAGAGTCTAAAGTTAACTCCCACTAATGCCGAAGGCTTATCGCCGATTGACCCGGCACGGCGGCCGTCGCCTGTCTCCTTAATTAAGGAACGGACGACAACGGCGGCGGAGTGGCTGGTCATGGTATGCGGCTTTCGACTCTTGCGGGTGTTGTCCTTTTAATTGGTGTGCTGACACTCCTTTTAATTAGGGGGTTGACACACGGTCAGTGATATAATATATCATAGCAGGAAATGGAGGACAAGGCAAGCACCGCAAGGAGAAAAAAGATGTTGAAATTCAGCCGTTTAATCGGACTGTTCGCCGTCCTCGCCCTCGGCACCACCACCGCCGCCGCCCAGGACGCGCCCCCTCAAGTGACCGCGACAATCTTCCCGCTCGCCGCCATCGCCGCCGCCGTCATGGAGGGCCGCGGCGCCCCCGAAACCGTGCTGGACGCCGGAGTCTCCCCGCACGGCGCGCAGTTGAAGCCCTCGCGCGCGCAGACGGTCGCGGACGCCGACGCGGTCTTCGCCGTCGGCCCCGCCCTTGAAGGACGCCTCATCTCGTCTCTGGAAAACCTGAGAGGCGCCGCCGAGGGTGTACGCGTTGAGACGCTTCTGACGGATCCGCGTATGCGTTTCCGCGAGTATTCCGGCGGCGGCGCCGACCCGCACATCTGGCTCTCGGCCGAAAACGCCGGAGTCATGGCGACCCGCATCGCCGAAACCCTCGCCCGCCTTGACCCGTCCTACGCTGACGACTACAGCCGCAACGCGCGCGCCTTCGCCGTACGCGCCGCCGCCCTTGAAGACGAGTGGCGCGTACGCATGCGTACGCATCAAGACGTCGCCTTCATCACGCACCACGACGCTCTCGGCTACTTCACCGACGCGATGGGGATCGCTCCCCTCGGCGCCCTGACCGAGAATCCCGAGGTTCCCGCGGGCGCGCGCCACGCCCGCGAAATCCGCGCCGCCATCGCCGAGTATATACGCGACGATCACGATCACGGTCACGAAGAAGCGCGCGGGGACGGAGACGGTCACGGGGACGAGGACGGGGACGACCACGGTCATGCCCGCGAAGAAACACACGCGGAGGACGGCGGGGACGACCACGGTCACGGTCACGAAGAAGTGCGCGGGGACGGGAACGAGGACGGAGACGACCACGGTCATGCCCGCGAAGAAGATCACGCGGAGAGTGACGGGGACGACCACGGTCACGAAGAAACACACGCGGAAGCGGACGACCACGAACACACGGAGACAGCGGCGACAGACTTCGCGCCCGTATGCTTTTTCGCCGAGCCGCAACTGCTCCTGCGTACAGGAGTCGCCGAAAGCCTGAATGTGCGCCTCTCCGAAGCGGACCCCCTCGGCGCCGGCATCCCTCTCGGCCCCGACGCATGGTTCGCCCTCTACGACTCGCTCGCCCGCTCAATGAACGACTGCTTTGTCTCCCTCGCGGCGCGCTAGTCCGTCTCCCGCCCCGCGGATGAATCCGCCGCCAGCGCGTGGAGATTGTGCATGGTCGGCTCGTCCATCCGCAGTCCCTTGTGCTTCGCCGCCGCCGCCGCCGCCCGCGACAACGCCGCGAAATGCAGACACGACGACTCAAAACGAAACCGCCGCCGCCGTTTCTGTCCGCCGTTGTCCGCGCTGAAGGTGAGACGCAGGACGAGCATTCCGCGCAGCCGCCCCGACTCGTCGCGTCCGCGCTGACGCCAGCCCGCCCAGTAGCGCAGATGCACCTCCTCAATCTCCGACCAGCGACAGAGGTCGTCCGGCGAGAGTCTCAGTCCGTCTTCTTCCAGCCGCCGCTCGCCGCGCGACCGCAGCAGCGCCACCGCCGCCAGCCAGACAAAAAGCGCCGCGACCGCCAGAAATCCCAGCCCCACCCAGCCGAGACCCTGCGCGAACGCCGCCCAGGCTATCAGAAAACACAGCCCCGCCCCAGGCACCGCGCGCGCCAGGTCGGCGATCACCGCGCTCGGCGGATATGAAAGCGAAAGCGGCTGCACGGGGTTCGTCCAAATTTACCGGTTGACGCGGCGTCCGCGAAACTATAACATACGAATATCCGCAAAGGTGCCGCCGGTGCCCGGGTCCGTCCGCGAGAACGCGCACGGGCGGGGTGTCGGCATGCGTCCGCGCGCAAGCGAACGACACACGCCCGATGTTTGAACACCTTCAGGAACGACTGCACTCCAGCCTGCGCCGTCTCGGCGCCGCGGGAGTCGTCCGCGAGGCGGCGCTGGAAGAGACCCTCGCCGAAATCCGCACCGCCCTCCTGGAAGCCGATGTCTCTCTCGCCGCCGCGCGTCTGCTCTGCGACACCGTGCGCGAGCGCGCCCTCGGACGCGAAGTCCTGGAATCCATCACGCCGGCGCAGCAGGTCGTGCAGATTGTTTTTGAAACGCTGACCGAACTCCTTCAGGGAGACGAGGCGCCGCCGCCGTTCGCGATCGGGCCGCCGCCGCGCGTGATTCTTCTGGTCGGACTTCAGGGGTCGGGCAAGACCACGACCGCCGCGAAGATCGCGTCGCATCTCGCGCGCGCGGAAAAACGCCGCGTCGCGCTGACCTCGCTGGACATCTATCGTCCGGCGGCGGCGGAGCAGTTGCGGCTTCTCGCGGAGGGAAGCGGCGACAGCCGGCTTTCATATCTTCCGCAGGACGAAGGACTCGCGCCGCCGAAACTCGCGACCCGCGCCCTCGCCGCCGCCGAAAAACGCGGCGCCGACACGATCATCCTGGACGCCGCCGGCCGCACGACTCTGGATTCCGAAATGATGGACGAGGCGCGCGACATCGCGAAGGCGGCGAACCCCGGCGAGATTCTCCTGGTCGCCGACGCGATGACGGGACAGGACGCCGTGAAACTCGCGGCGGGATTTCAGGCGGCGCTCTCGCCGAGCGGCATTGTCCTCACGCGCGCCGACGGCGACGCGCGCGGCGGGGCGGCGCTGTCCATGCGGCATGTGACGGGCTGTCCGATTCGCTTTCTTGGGACGGGCGAGCGTCTCGGCGACCTGCAGCCGTTTGACGCGGAGTCGCTGGCGCGGACGATTCTGGGGATGGGCGACCTTCTCGCGCTTGTCCGCGCCGCGCAGGACAAAGCCGACGCCGGGGCCTCCGCCGCCGGGGCGGACGCGACCGCGCGCAAGATGCGAAAGGGCAAATTTGACCTGGACGACATGGCCGAGCAGTTGAGCCGCATGTCGGGCGGCGGCTTCATGGAGACGATGATGGAGTCGCTGCCGATCGGACTGCGAAAGAAGTCGGCGATGACGGCGCCGGACGAGAAGACCTTGAAGCGTCAGATGGCGATTTTGTCGTCAATGACGCGGGCGGAGCGGCGGCGTCCGGAAATTTTGCAGGCGTCGCGGCGGCGGCGCATCGCGAACGGGGCGGGAGTGACGGTGGCGGATGTCAATCGTCTGTTAAAGCAGTATCAGACGACGCGTACTCTGGTGCGTCGTCTTTCCAGATCGGGCGACGCGGGACTGCGCGAGATGTTCGCGGCGGCGGGCGGAGGCGATGCTTCCGGTCTGCGGGCGCTGCTTGGTCAGGGTCAGGGTCAGGGTCACGGTCACAGTCGCGGGCGCGGGCGTTAGTCCGCCGCGCGTTTCGCGGACACGAACACGAACACGGAAACGAAAAGGAGAACGAGATGTCGGTGAGGATACGGCTGGCGCGGCGGGGCGCGAAGAAGCGTCCGTTTTACTGGATTGTGGCGGCGGACGCGCGCGCGCCGCGCGACGGGCGTTTCATAGAGAAACTCGGCACATACAATCCGCTTCTGGCGAGCGAGGCGGAGGAGCGGGTGCGCCTTGACGAGGAGCGGGTGCGGCACTGGCTCGGCGCGGGGGCTTTGCCGAGCGAGCGCGTGGCGCGACTGCTGCATGAGAGCGGACTGGGTGATCCGCCGCCGAGTTACGCGCGCACGAAGAAGCATCTGCCGAAGGCGAAGGCGCTTGAGCGGCGGGCGGCGGCGGAGGCGAAGGCGGCGGCCGCGGCGGAGGCGGCGGCGACGGAAACGCCGCCGGCAGAGTCAGCGGAGACAACCGAGGCGACCGAGACGGCGGCTGAAACGGCGCCGACTGAGACGCCCGAAGCGCCGGAGTCAACGGAGTCGTCAGAGTCAACGGAGACAGAGACGGCGCCGCCGGAGTCACCGGAGACGACCGAAACGACGACTGAAACGGCGGCGGCGGAGTCAACGGAAGATGCGGCGGAGACGACCGAGACGGCGGCGGCGGACGACGAGACGAAGAGCGGCGAGGCGTCCTGACGGAGCGGATGAGTTCCGGGCGGCGCAGGATGGTTTTGGGTCGCTGCGTGCGCGCGCATGGCGTGCGGGGCGGACTGGTGGTCGAGTCTTACACGGAGCCGCCCGAGGCGCTGTTCGGATACGGCGGACTTTTGCGTTTCGCCGACGCCGACGGACATGATGTTCCGGCGCTGCTGGATCGCGGAAGCGGAGCGGTGCGCGGCGCGGCGAATTTTCCGGCGCGTCTGCCCGGCGTGAACGACCGCGACGCCGCCGAAGCGCTGGCGGGCAGCGAATTTTTTATCTGGCGTGACGAGATGCCGCCGCCTGACGGCGGAGTGTACTGGGCGGATCTGGCTGATCTTGTTGTGCGGACGGAATCGGGCGAGGTTCTTGGTTCTGTGGCGGCGGTTCAGGATTTCGGCGCCGGCCCGCTGCTTGAGATTGCGCCGCCGTCTGGTGACGGATATGACAGAAAGCGGAGTTTTTATTTACGTTATGGCGCTCCCGAACTTGTACGGGTGGATCTGGGGCGCGGTGAAATCGTCATGCGCCCCTTGCCCTGGTCACAGTGAGACTTTCCGGAGAACGATATTTGGCATTAGTGGGCGTTTGACTAAGACATTCACGATGCTGGCTCAAGCGAACCGCGCCAACTTAAGCCTGCGACGGCTCGCCGCTGGCATTAGTGGGAGTTTGACTAAGACATTCACGATGCTGGCTCAAGCGAGCGATGCCGGCAGATGGGTGCGGGCTAGCCCGCAAAAAAAATTAAAAAATAATTGGACTATTTAAGGGGTCAAATTAAATAAACTCTTCTCTTGTTAACATGGACAATTAATGGGGTCATTAAATAAATTGTTTTCTTATTATTTTTTAATTTTTTTGGCGGCAGTGCCGCCAGCCATCAGCGGGTGCGGTTCGCTTGAGCGGCTATCGTGAATGTCTGAATTTAACTCCCACTAATGCCAAATATCGCGCTTCGTTGTCTCTTTAATTTTTGCGGGAGAGGCGGAGCGCGTTAAGAATGACACTCAAAGAACTCAAAGACATCGCCACCGCCGCCACCATCGGCGACAACAACCACCCCCACACAAAATAAAAAACACCCGCCGCCACAGGTACCGCGCATAAATTATACGCGAACGCAAAACACAGATTCTGACGCACATTCCTCGCCACCGCCCGCGAAAGATCAAACAACTCCACCACCACACCCAGCCCGGAACGCAGCAACACCACATCCGAACTCTCCCGCGCCAGATCACTCGCACCCAACACCGCCACTCCAGCATCCGCAACCGCCAGCGCCGCCGCGTCATTAACTCCGTCACCAGCCATCACAACTCGCAAACCCTCGGACATCCGCTCCCGCACCACCCGCGCCTTCTCCTCAGGCAACAAACCCGAATATACCTCGTCAATCCCAAGCATCTCCCCCGCCGCCACAGCAGCCTCGCGTCCGCCGCCCGTCAAAATTCCGAGACGCAAACCTGAACCACGCATCTCGTCCACAGCGGCGGCAGCGCCCTCGCGCAACTCGTCCGCGAAACAAAACAACGCCGCCAACACTCCGTCGCAACTTAGAAAAACCACCTCCTCGCCCGACGCCCGGCGCGCCTCAACAACATCCGCGACCGCGCCGACATCCACACCCGTCTCCGTCATAAGTCGCTCGTTGCCGAACGCCAGTGACTCGCCGCCATAATCACAAATCACTCCCATCCCAGGCACCGAACGAAAGTTCTCCGCCGAATAAACCTCCCCTGTCTCCGTCGCCGAACTCAGTCGCTCGTTCGCCGTCGCCATCACCGCCCGCGCCATCGGATGCTCGCTGTTCTCCTCAACCGCGCGCGCCCGCTCAAGCACAGCCGCCTCCGTGAAATCTCCCGCCGGATGAATATGCGACAACACCGGCGCGCCCGCCGTCAAAGTGCCGGTCTTGTCAAGAAAAACGCAGTCCGCCGCCGCGAGCGTCTCCAGCGCCGCCGCGTCGCGCACGAGAATGCCGAGACGCGCGCCGCGTCCGACCGCGACCGCGACCGAAACCGGCGTCGCGAGTCCGAGCGCGCACGGACACGCGATGATCAGAACATTCACCGCCGCCACAAGTCCGAACAAGGCGCCGCTCTCGCCGCCGAAAAATATCCACGCCAGAAATGTCAGAAGCGCCGCCGCCAGAATCGCCGGAATGAAAAACGCCGACACCCGGTCCGCGAGACGCTGCGCCGGCGCCGTTGAAGAGCGCGCCTCGGCGACAAGACGCGCAATCTGCTCAATGCGCGAATTGCCGGCGTCGGAAGCGGCAAGCACAAGCAGAGCGCCCTCAAGGTTGAGAGTCGCGGCGAACACGGTGTCGCCGGACGCGACCGCGCGCGGCAGCGGCTCGCCCGTCAGTCCGGCCTCGCTGACATGCGAGGCGCCGGCGGAAACAACGCCGTCAACGGGAATCTGTCCGCCGGGGCGGACGCGGAGAACATCGCCCGCGCGAACCTCCGAAACAGGAATCTCCTCGTCGCCGCCGCCGTCGCGGACGCGGAACGCCTTCGTCGGCGCGAGCGCGAGCAGGTCGCGGAGCGCGCGCGAAGTCTTTTTCTGCGCGCGCTCCTCCAGAGTCTGTCCGAGAAGGACGAAAACCGCTATCAGCGCCGCCGACTCAAAATAAAGCGGCAGCGTTCCGTCATCGCCGCGAAACCCGGCGGGAAAACTCTCCGGAAAGAAAAGCGCCGCCGCGCTGTAAAACCACGCGAGCGAAGTCCCGAGAGCAATCAGCGTGAACATATTAAGAGAGCGTCGGCGAAGTCCGGCGAAGGCGCGCGCGAAAAGGGGCGCGCCGCCGAGAAAAAGCGTCAGCGCCGCGCAGACAAGTTGAATCATGCCCGAAGTCCGCGGCGCGAGGGTGTCGTCAAACGCGCCGGTCATCGCCAGGACAACCACAGGCGCGGCGAAAACCGCGGCGACCGCGAGATGGTTTCGCATGGCGTGATCGGGCGCGGCGGCGGGGTCGCGCGAGACGAGCGTCATTCCGCAGGACGGGCAGCCGCCGGGCTTGTCCTGTTTCACTTCGGGATGCATCGGGCAGGAGAACATCGGCGGCTCAGTCGTTGTCTATCTGTCCGGCGCCGGCGCCGGTCGCGCGCGAGGTTCCGCTCGGCGGCACGAAGGCGTTTTGCGCGAGCGTTTCCAGGCGGCTTTGCAGGTCGGGCGCGAGGGAGAAGCGGCGCGGCGCGGTCAAAGTTTCCGCCGCCTTTTTTGTCTCCCCTGCCGCGGGTTCGGACGCGACCTGGAGGACGGCGACGGCGGGCTGTTCGGGGACGGCGCGCGGAAGCCGCAGTTGTCCTTCGGGCGGCGGCAGGGAGAGCCGCATTGTCGTCCCGTCGTTGTCGCCGTCATTGTCCTTGTCATTGTCCCCGCCGTCGCCGTCATTATTAAAGGAGAGCAGAATTCGCGTGTCGTATCGCGCGGCGGCGAGGAGCGCGACGGCGAGCAGGAGCATCGGCTGGTCGGGACGGCGGATGTGAATGTCTTTTTTTTCGGCGAGGGCGAGTTCGCAGGCGGCGAGTCCGTGCCAGAGGGTTGAGGCGCCGTCCGCGATGATGCGCCGTTCTTCAAAGCGGAGGCGCGGCGGCGGCGGTTCGGCGACATCGGCGAGGAGCGCGGCGAGCAGGGCGGCGGCGCCGTTTTCGCCGGCGGCGAGGAGGGTGACGGCGGCTTCGGCGAGGTCGTCGGCGAGTCCGTGGGGGAGCGCGCGTCCGAGGGCGGCGTGCCTGAGCAGTTGCGTGGTCTGGCTGCGCGAGCGGGTCATTCGCCGGCGTTGTCGCCGCTGCCGCCGTTATTGAGGACGGGCATCCACCAGTCGTCGGCGTTTTTTTCGGCGATGTCGGCGGCGCATGGCGCGCCCTGGAAGAGGGTGATGCGTGTCCAGCGGTCGGACTTGGGGTCAAACTTGGTGGCGCCGAAGAAGGCGAGTTTGAGGCGGAGCATGTCAATGGCGAGGCTGTGCCGGTCGGTGAGGTTGTCGCGGATTTCGCTGTAGGCGAGGGTGTTCTGGACGCGGCGGACGGCGTAGCGGTGCTGCGGGCGGCGGATGAGGAATTCCGCGACGCTTTGACTTTTTAATGGACGACTGCCGCCGTCCACATTGTCATCGACATTAACGGCGCCGTCGTTGTCAATGCTTTTGGACATATAACCGCCCCCGTTATTGTCCATATTGTCGGACACATTAACGGCGCCGCCGTTGTCGTCCATATTAACAGACACATTGACGGCGCCGTTTTTGTCGTCAATGTCATCCGCGCCGCCGCCGACCTTTTTGGACGCGTTGTTTTTGGACATATAACCGCCCGCGTTATTGTCCCTGTCGTCGTCCATATTCTTGGACACATTAACGGCGCCGTCATTGTCCATATCTTTGGACATATAACCGCCCCCGTTATCGTCCATATTAACAGACACATTAACGGCGCCGCCGTTGTTGTCCTTGCTGTCGACATTAACGGCGCCGTCGTTGTCGTCCCCGTCAAGATCATTCTCAAGGTCGCGCGCCAGAGACTGAATACGCGCCACAATGTCCAGCGGCAGTTCCTTCTCCGCGCCCGCCTCGCTCGCTCGCTCGCCGATCCGCGGCTCAAGTTTCTCCTGCGACACATACCAGAACTGATGACGCGCGCGCGGCAGGGCAAGATCCGCCTCCAGCGCCCACCCGTAGTCGCGCCGCAGACGCGAACGAAGTTCGCCAAGCGTCATCGCCGGCGCCAGCGCAGACTCGCCCGCCGAACCCATCTCGTCGGCAAGGTCGTCAATGATCTCTCCGCACGGCTCAAGTATCAGCGAAACCACAAGTTCCTGAAATTCCGGCGAACGCGCGCGCGCGAAAGCGAAAAGTCTCTCGTTGGCGCGCGGCAGCGCTAAAAATTCGTCCGTCGCGAGGACGGCAAGTTCGTCCCACTCGCGGCGCAGAACAAAAATCCGCGCCATTTGTCTCTCGTCACGGACATTCCACTGCCCCAGATGACTCCGCGCCCGAACAATCAGCCGCCGCAACAGCGCGATGTGCGCCGCCGAAAGCGTCTCAAGCCGTCGCGCGCGCAATAAAGCCTCCTCGCGCGCGCGAATCCAGCGATGCAGAAGCGTCGGATGCGACACCAGAAACGGCGCCATCCCCAAACCCGTGGAATTGCCGATGCCGAGATGCCGCCGCAACTCCGGCGACAATTTAACAGCACGACCCGGATTCCGCCGCGCCGCCACATGCTCAACAAGGTCATGCGAAAAACCGCGAATCAGCCACACCGCCAGCAACTCCGCGCGAAACGGCGCCGTCAGCAGAGGCGCCGCGTCACGCGAACGGTCGCGCACGCCGAACTTGCCGTTGCCGTACACCGCGGTCGTCCGCATCAGATACCCCGTGTCGTTGACAAGCGCGGCGTCGGGCTGTCTGCCCTCCGCGAGACACGCGACCGTATGCTCAAACGCGCGCACCGACTTGTTCGCGCGGCTCAGCACAAGTTCGCGCTCCGAAAACAGCGCCGCCTCCTGCTTCGGCGCGCGCGCCTCAAGACGCGCGATATCATCCGCGCCGGGAACACCGTCAAACAGAACGAAACTCGCGTCCCACGCCTCGGCGATCACGCGGTCGGTGCGCTGCTCGGAATCCAGCGCGCCGGAAAAAGCGACAAGACTGTAGTCGCGTCCGTCAATGCTGAGCGAATAGACGGCGCGGCCGTAGCCGTTGTCGTCCATCTCCCAGAGGACGCGACGCACCGCGCCGCCGCCGGACGCCAGCCGCCGCACCAGACTCCGCATGAAACTGATGCGCGTCGGAAACGCCGACCCCATCCGCGCCAGACGCATCACCTCGCCGGGCGCGCGATGCTCCGCCGTCAAGCCTGTCGCCGGGTCTGCCGTCATTCGTCTCGCGGCGTGAAGGACGACTCAAAAAATCGCAGCCAGTTTTCGCCGAGGAGCGCGTCCGTCTCGCTTTCATTAAACCCGACCTTGCGAAGTCCCTCGGCGAGATTGGGGAAGTCGGCGTTCGTGCGAAACCACTCCGGCTGCGGCGGAAATTCCGCGCTGTCGCTGTCATCCTTGCCGAAGCGCCAGCGTCCGTCGCGCATCCAGGCGAGAACATCGCCGCCGTGTCCCTGACAAAGATCGGAGCCGATGCCGAAACTCTCCGCGCCGTGCCGTTCCACAGTCTCGGCGACCATTCGGCAGAAGTCGTCCAGCCGGCACGCGCCGCCGTCCTTCATATGATGCGGATACAGCGAAAAACCCATCACGCCGCCGCCCGCCGCCAGCGCCGCGATGACCTCCTCGGACTTGTTGCGCGGCGTCTCGCGCCAGCGCGCCGGATTCGCATGCGTGATCGCCACCGGACGCTCCGAAATCTCAATCGCCTCAAGCGTGGAACGCTCGCCCGAATGACTCATATCCACGACCAGACCGACGCGATTCATCTCGGCGATGACTTCGCGTCCGAAACGGGTGACGCCGCAGTCGCGCTCCTCAAGGTATCCGGCGGCGAGGGGCGACTGGTTGTTGTAGGTCAATTGCATGAAGCGAAGACCGAGATCGCGGCAGACCTCAACGAGTCCGAGGTCGTCTTCTATCGGGGAGCAGTTCTGGGCGCCGAAGAAGATCGCGGTGCGTCCGGTCTCGCGCGCGCGGCGGACATCGGCGGCGTCGCGTCCGCGCAGAATTCGTTCGGGGTTGCGCGCGAAGAAGCGATTCCACTCCTCAAGACGCGCGACGGTCTCGCGGAAATTCTCGTGATAGGCGACGGTCGCATGCACCGCGTGGAGTCCGCCCGCGGCCATCTCTTCAAAAATGCGCGGCGACCAGGCGGCGTACTGGAGACAGTCAATGCGATGCGCCGGCGCCATCTTCGTTTCGTTTCAGCCCGCGCGCGAGTAGGTGGTCTTGGTCTGGGTGTAGAACTGGACGGCGGCGCGTCCCTGCTCGCGCGCGCCGAGGGACGAGTTCTTGCGTCCGCCGAACGGGACATGGTAGTCGGTGCCCGCCGTCGGCAGATTGACCGAAACACAGCCGGTCTCGGCGTGTCTCTGAAAATGCCGCGCGCGAGCGAGCGACGCCGTGAAAATCGCCGCGACAAGCCCGGTGTCGGTGTCGTTGACGACGGCGATGCCCTCTTCGTAACTGTCCGTCTTCTGGACGGCGGCGATCGGCGCGAAGAGTTCTTCGCGGTTGAAGTCCATGTCGTTGCGGCTTTCGGCGACGAGGGCGGGCGACATGTAGTGTCCGTCGTGTTTGAGTTTGAGGGCGTCGCCGCCGCAGAGGACTTTCGCGTCGGAGGCGCGGATTTTTTCCATCCAGGCGAGGTTGGCGGCGAGTTGCCCGGCGCTGACGACCGGACCGACCTGCGTTTCTTTATCCAGGGCGTGTCCGACTCTGAGCGCGGCGACGCGCTCGGCGAGGCGGGCGACAAACTCGTCGTGGACGGCGCGGTCGACGAGAATGCGCGAGGACGCCGTGCATTTTTGTCCGCTGCCGGAGTATGCGCCGGCGAGGCATGCTTCCAGGGCGAGGCTGAGGTCGGCGTCGTCGGCGACGAGGACGGCGTTCTTGGAGCCGAGTTCCAGTTGTATTCGGGTGAGGTTTTGCGCGGCGGCGGCGGCGATGCGGCGTCCTGTGGCGACGGAGCCGGTGAAGGAGATCGCGTTGACGCCGGCGTGCGAGGCGAGGGCGTCGCCGATTTCGCCGCCGCTTCCCATGAGCAATTGGAAGGCGCCGGCGGGGAGGCCGGCGCGCGAGATGATTTCGGCGAGGGCGTGCGCGGTGGCGGGAGTCTGGCTGGCGGGTTTCCAGATGACGGCGTTTCCGAAGGCGAGGGCGGGGGCGATTTTCCAGGAGGCGGTGGCGGCGGGAAAGTTCCACGGCGAGATGACGGCGACCACGCCCATCGGCTCGTGGCGCGCCTCTATTTCAACGCCGGGGCGCACGGAGTCGATGGCGATGCCTTCCTGGCGCAGGACTTCGGCGGCGTAGTAGTCGAAGAACTGGCCGGCGCGTTTGACTTCGGCCTGTCCTTCGGCGAGGGGTTTGCCTTCTTCGCGGCTGAGGAGCGTGCCGAGTTCGCCGGCGCGGCTGACGAGTTCGCGTCCGATCTGTGCGAGGGCGTTTTGTCTGGTTTCGAGGGGGATGTCGCGGGTGAGTTTCGCGGCTTCGCGGGCGGCCTGGAGGGCGGTTTCCAGGTGTTTTCTGGAGGCCTGGGCGTAGAGGCCGATGAGGTCCGAGGTGTCGGAGGGGCTGCGGTTTTCGAGGTATGACTCGCCGTTGATCCACTCGCCCGCGATGAAGTTGTCGAAGGAGTTTGCCATGGCGCCATTTTAGCATAAAAAATTAAGGAGATAGCGAAGCGCGATTTATGGCATTAGTGGGAGATTGACTGAGACACTCATGGCGTCGGCTCAAGCGAGCGATGCCAGCAGACGGGTGCGGGCTAGCCCGCAAAAATTACAATTTTGATGGGTAATTGCAATTCAGCTGTTGACATTTAGAATAAGGTGTGTTATCATACAAAAATAATAAGCCTTTGGCTGTTCCAGCAAGGTGCTGGAGCTGGCCGAGGGCGTTCATGAAGTCCGCTTGCGTCGCGAGCGGCTTCATTTTTATTTAAAGGAGGCCTTATGGCCTTTGAAATTAGGTCCTTCGTTTTGGCTATCCTGCTTGTGACTTTGGTTGCAAGTGGTGATTTTTCTTGGCTCATATTCCTCCCTGCGAGGAAGATTGTCGAGAAAGAGAGCTAGCCCTCCCTAGGGGGGTGGTTCTCTCCGGAACGAAGAGCCGGGCGGGGGTGGTGGCGTTAGCCGCCACCCCCGCCATTTTTGCACTATGTTAAGAGTCCGGCATATTGAGAGGTGTTTAGAGGGGTCGCGCTACCGGAGAAAATGACACGCCGCGAGAGGGGATGTGTCTTCTCTGTCTTTCAAGGGGCTGCGGAATCATCTGTTGTGTGGTAGAATATTGATAATGATGACAATCAACCTTGGAGGCTGCTATGGCGAAGTACCGCAGTAGAAGTGGGAGCAATGTCTGGCACTGGTGCCGAAACTGCTCTAATTGGCCGACACGAGGCTACACCGAAAGAAATTCCCATCCCGGGTCCGATCTTTGCAACGAGTGTAAGGGCAAGACAAAGAACAAGGATTGTCGAAGCGCCTGAATTTACTGGGCGTGGAGTGGCGATTGCATCTGCCGACATCTGGCATGTGTTCTTTTTCCGCCGCATTGCGCGAGGCAGATTGGGCGAAGCCCACTTTGCCGAGCGCAATGCGGCGCTTTCACAACAAGAACTCCGCCATCCACTCGTGATTCTACTTAAAGTTGTATACAAAAAAGGACTCGTTCAGCGCACAAAAGGAATTTTTGTCGCCTCTCCATACGCCCTCACCCGATTCTTGACGACCTGTCCCTCTCCCAGCCCCTCCATCAGGAGGTCCGCTGTCAGATGCAAATTCATGCGGAATTTCATCTGGCGATAATGTCTGGAGGAGTCGTTCCGCAGCTCGACTTCCCCCACATTTCGCTCGTGCCATACCAGCACCTTCTGATCCGAGACTTGCCCGCTTCCCCTTCCCACGGAATTTCTCACCTGCAGGGTATCCGCAAGAATTTTTCCGACTTCAAGTCCCTTGAAGACATGGAAAATCCTTCCCCGCTTAATGGCGAGAAAATCCACTCTCCTGCCGTCATCTTCTCTGCCAGCCTCCAGAAAAGACTTGTTCAGGAATTTTTCCAGCATCCCCTCTTCGTTCAGACGGTCGGCGAGCGCGCGCATCGGCTTCCTGAGCCGCTCTTTGTAGCGAAATTTGTCCGCTTTGTAGACATCGAAGCCATCCGGGAACGCATCCAGGCAGTCAATGAAAATCTGCGACAATCCCATGTCCCAGAATGTCGTGTTTGTCACGAAGCGTTCACGGGAATACAAAAACACCTGAGAATACTTCCCCCCTTTCACAGAGTGCCCTCTGCCGTGAGCATCTGTGACATCCTTCTTCTCGGTGCCCGTCTCAACCTCTCCGCCGATGAGGCTGGCGTACTCGTCCTCCTTCCTGTGCCCGCCTCTCTTCTTTTCAGAAGCGGCCTTGGAAGTCATCGCTCTTTTACGCTGCGGGCGGGGCATAGATAAGCAGTTCGTGCGACTGTTTCACATGGTTTCCGTCCGGGCGATACTTGCCGATGCGCGTCTCTCCCTGACCAAGCGTATACTGCCAGGACGGAGTTGAAATCTCATAGTCCGCATACCACTCCCGAATCTGCGGGCAGTCGTTATACGAGAGCAGGAAGCCTCCTTTGTGCCTGTTGAGCAGGTCCTTGAGAAGAGCGTGGTCGAAGCCGTTGTGATGGATGGGGAAATTCCGCTGCGGATAAATGCCGCGGAACATTTTGGTGTCTCTCCCCAGATAGTACGGAGGATCGCAGTACAGGAAGTCGTTTCGGTGCTTCGGCAACACCGTCTCGAAAGACGCCTGTTCCACGGTCAGATTCGGCGCGGCGAATTGCGCGACCTTCTTGATCATCTTCTCGTAGCGATCCTGGTTCATGTAGATGTAGGAGGGCCAGCTGAGAAAGCCGGGGCCGTACGAGGTGTTGTGCGTGAAGTAGTAAAGCGCGGCGACATCCAGCCAGTGCAGGTCGCGCCTCTCCTTCTTCCAGTGCTGGCGCAGGGTCTCCTTGGCTCTGCGGAATTCTTCCGGAGTCGCCTCGAACCTGGAGAGCCTTTCGTAAAGCGCGGCGGGATGCCGCAATTGCGCCTTCCAGTAGGTCGTCAGGACATCGAACACATCATATCCGACGGTGGGGATTCCGATTTCAACGGCGCAGGCGACCTCAATTGATCCGCCGCCGATGAACGGCGACACGAGGCGCCGTATGTCGCCCGGAATCTGCTCGATGATGATTCCGGTCGCCAGGCTTTTTCCTCCCGCGTAGCGAATGGGCGCGCCGAGGTATCTTTTGTAGGGGATGCGTCCGGCGGGCGAGCGCTGCCGGCTCAGGAACATCTCCTTTCGGTAGACCTGCTCGGATCTCGCGCTCTTGCGCCTTGGCGGACTCGGGATGTCCAAAGTGTGCTGCTCGCCTGCGATCGCCATTTTGGTGCCGGTGGTTTTCTCCTCGTTGCGATTCGCCGAGGATAGCACGACAGGCCCGGACAATCCAGGGGAAATTTTGATTCCAGGCAGGCGGGGAATCAATAAACGGTGGAAAACCGAACAAAAACCGCATCCCCGCCCGCCGAGAGGCATAAGATCAGGAATCCCAGATCTTACCCTCGTACAGCCAGTCAGGCACCTCGATATCCTTTGCCAGAGGATGATTGGAAAAAATCAGCCGCAACAGCCTGACACCGCTGTACGCCTCTCTCATCAGGCTCCGCTGGATGTTGTGGTACTCGCTGTCAAAGTCGTTATCGCTGATGCGATGCGAAAACTTGTTTCGCTGTTTTCTGACTTTGTTGAACGCGGCAATCATCTCATCCACGGGCTCCGTGTCCTGAAACCTCACGTTGCTGTACAGCCACTCTTCGAGCAGCCGAACCGGGCTCTTGTTTCGCTCGATGGTTTTGCCATCTTGCTCCACCTGTTCGGTCAGATCCATCTGACCTTTGAAAAACTTTCTGTTCAGGTTGTCCCAGATCATTTTGTCCAGAAGCTGGACAAAGTGCCCGTACTCTTCTCCCGTCGTTCTTACGATGAGAGAAAACTTTCTTGGCCTGTCCTCCCCGTCGAAAGTTCTCATGAACAGAGGCTTGCCCCAAACCCTCTCTGTCATCCTGTTGATAATTTCCAGCTCCTTGCAGAAGGCGACAAAAACCGACTCCCCCTCCCGCCAATAACCCGCGATCGTTCTCGCATGGTCAGGGTGCAAGGGTGCTTCATCGGCATGGATTTCCAAATTCCATTTTTGCTGATGCTTAGGGGACAGCAGAGACAAATCCCACAGAAGCGCCGTGACATGGCGTCCATCATCGTCGCGGGTAAACCCGAACTGAATGAAGATCTCATCCTCTTCCGCCAATTGCTCCTCTGACGTCGCCGTGATGTGCCCCTGGACATCATCCGCCACATAGCGGTATCTGGGATCATTCCTGTAATACTCCAGGACCCCCAGATTAAACACCTTGTGTGAAAGCTGAGACTCGCCAAGGGCGAGACGCTTTACAAACGGCTCGTCCCCGTATTCTTCATTGCCAACCACGGCTTTCAAGTGCTCCCTGGACGGATACGCGCAGCAATTGATGGAATTTGTCTGGAACACGATCGGGCCATCCCCCTCGTAGACGGGTTTTTCAAACTTCAATGCCGCCAGCTTCGACATCTGCACATCCTTCGGCTCTGGCTCTCCAGCCAGTATGTGAGGATTCGGGTGTCTGTCTCCAAAGACCAGAACGATTTTCCCCTCGCTCAACAGCTGTTTCAGAGTTTCCTTCAACTCTTCGTAATTCTCCCCCAGGTTGGTTAAAAGCA
This sequence comes from Alphaproteobacteria bacterium, assembly GCA_028066985.1. Lineage (GTDB taxonomy): Bacteria > Pseudomonadota > Alphaproteobacteria > JALCBB01 > JALCBB01 > JALCBB01. The sequence continues at coordinate 12,939 of JALCBB010000009.1, read as the reverse complement.
CCCCATTGAACTGCCGGGAGCGCAGGTAGTGATGAGTTATCTCATCGAGCACCGCTTTCTTGTCCATCGTAGAATTCTCCGTTCCTTGCTTGGATTCACGCGTTCGGGGTGAACAACCAGTGCCACTCTACCTTTATTCAGTATGGCTGTCAACCCCCGCGCTCGCCACGAGCGACTTATGTCATTCGCGTCAAACAGGGCGGCGCATCCGGTCATTTCCTGGAATACAGCCCCAGTTCCTCTGACAGGCGGGTGAGTTCTTCCAGGTTTTTCAGCCGCTCTTTGAAGTCCATGATGTCCTCGGTGCGGATGCGGCGCTCGCCGCCCGCCTCGTAGGACGGGAGAGCCTCGTTATCCAGGATCTTGAGGAGAAAGGGGTGCGAGACGCCGAGAATGTCGGCGGCCTGGACGGTTGAAAATCCAGTGTCTTTTGGAGCAGGTGAGAGCATAGCGGTGTCCTCTCTGGCTGGGTTGCGGGAGCATTATACGAGATAGGAGCATCGGGCGCAACAAGATTTTTACGCGCCCCCGACTTGAAAACGCGGACGCCCGTCCCTACTTAACTTTTGAAAAAAGCGGGGTCGGAGGCGCACCCTTCCTGTATCTTTCGCTATCCGCCCCCTGCTGCCAATTGTTTCGCGCGAAACATCGAAAGACTGAAAACATTGAATTTTTTAATGTTTCGCGCGAAACATTAAGGGATGTTTCTCGTGAAACATTGGACAGACGACGAATGGGGGGCAGGGGGGATATGTTTCTCGTGAACCGAAGGTCGCCAAACATTGGACAAATGAGGGGGCATCGCCAATTGTTTCGCGTGAAACATTGGACGGACAGCCGCCCCCTCTCCTGTCACCCCGCAGATCAAAAAAACGCGCTTTTTTAATGTTTCACGCGAACCGCAGGTCGCCAAACATTAATTTTTTTGCGGGCGGCGCCCGCAGGCATCAGTGGGGATCGCTCGCTTGAGCCGGTACCGTGAATGTCTTAGTCAAACTCTCACTAATGCCACAGACAGCACTTCGTCCCCTAACAAGAAGCGTCTTCGTAAAGAGGGGCGAAATCACGGCGCCATTCACCACGCCACAAGCCCAGACGCCGCTCCGCCTGCGATAACCCCATATCCGCCAGACGCCACAGCGGATCCAAAAACCTCTCCTCCCCTAAACCACGGCGCTCCAAGCCGCCGCGCGAAATCTCCAGCAGCACCGGCACCACATCCCGAAACCGCGCGCCGTCACCACTCCCCGAAACCCCGGACTCGCCCGCGCCGCGTCCCGCGTCCAGCGCCCGCGCCAGAGACTCAGGCACGCCCCCAGCCATCCCGTAACGCAACGCCGCATAACGCATCGCGTCACGCTCCGCCGAAGTCGCCGCCGTCGCCGCCTCAAGACAACGCGCCTTCGCCTCCGCGTCATACAAAAGTCCGACCCAGAACGCCGCCTGCGCCGCCAGCATCCCCGAACACGCGCCGTCAGCATCGCGAATCTCCAGCCAGCGCTTCGCCCGCACAGGCGTGAAAATCGTCGTCAGATGATCATCCCAGTCGCCAAGACACGGACGCACTCCCGACAAACGCTCCTCCCGTCCGGCCATGAAGTCGCCGAACGACGCCCCCGTCACATCAACATGCGAACCGCCGCGACGCACAAAATACATCGGCACCCCCAAAGCATAACGCGTCCAGCGCTCATAACCGGCGCCGTCCTCAAACATGAAGTCCGGCGGGAGACAGCGCGCCGCGTCCGTCTCGCGCCAGAAATCCATGCGCCGCGACGCGAAACCGCTCTCGTCGCCGTCCAGAAACGGCGAGTTCGCGAACAACGCCGTCGCCACAGGCTGCAAACCCAGAATGACCCGGAACATCACGACAAAATCCGCCTCGTCCGTGAAATCCAGATTCACCTGCACCGTGCAGGAGCGATGCATCATGTCATAACCGCTGCGTCCCTGAAGACGCATGTAAGGACGAATCGTGGAATAACGCCCCTTCGGAATGCGCGGCATCCGCGACAACGACCACTCGGGCGGCGCGCCCATCCCCAGAAACGCCGCGCCCGACTCGGACGCCAGCCCTCCGGACTCCGCCAGAAAATCATCAATCTCGCGCGCGACCGCGTTGAGGTCGGCGCGCGGGGCGCCCGACAACTCGACCTGTCCGCCCGGCTCCAGCGTCACCGACGCGCCGCCGCGCAGCAGCGCCACCGGCACACGCTCGCCGTCATGGTCTTCGCAGCGCGCCTCCCAGCCGCCGGCGGACGCGAGACGCGCCAGGAAATCCGCGAGGCCGGCGCCGTCAGCCTCGCGCCATCCGAGCGGCTCGCGAGTCGCGCGCCAGTAGGGAAACTTCTCATGCTCGCTGCCGATCCGCCGCCGCGCAGACGGCTTCGCGCCGCTCGCGATCCATTCCACGAGCTGTTCGGCGCGGGTGATCTCGTCTTCTGGCGTCGGGAATGGCATACTCTTCGCGGCGGGAAGGCTGGTTAAAGGACAGCGACAACAACGGCTCACTCATTCAATAGCACCACTTGCAGACAATGGGAACTCCCGAAGACAAAAAACCTGACGCGAGCGACATCCGCTTTGAGGGCCTCCTGCTCGCGCACGCGCCGGCGGCGCTGCGTCCGTGGATCAGTCTGGCGCGGCTTGACCGTCCGGTCGGCTGGCTGCTGCTGCTGCTGCCGGGATGGTGGGCGCTCGCCCTCGCCGGCAGCGCCGATGTCGGGCTGTATCTGCTTTTTCTGTTCGGCGCCGTCGTGATGCGCGCGGCGGGATGCGTCGTCAACGACCTCGCCGACCGCGACCTCGACCGGCAGATCGCGCGCACGGCGGAGCGTCCGCTGGCGGCGGGACATGTCGGCGCGCGCGGGGCGGTGATCTTTCTGCTGCTGCTGCTCGTGATCGGCGCCGAGGTGCTGCTCGCGCTGCCGGCGGACGCGATCCTCCTCGGATGCGCGGCGCTGCCGCTGATCTTCGCGTATCCGCGGATGAAGCGGATTGTCTGGTGGCCGCAGGCGTTCCTGGCGTTTGTTTTCAACTGGGGCGCGCTTCTCGGATGGGTCGCGGCGGGCGAGAGTCTGGTTTCGGCGGCGGTGTGGTTTCTCTACGGCGGCGCCTTCTTCTGGACCCTGGGATACGACACCCTGTACGCCTCCGCCGACCTCGAGGACGACGAGCGGGTCGGAGTGCGCTCGCTGGCGCGGTTGTTCGGGGGGCGGATTCGTTATTTTGTGGCGGGATGTTTTATTCTGGCGGCGGTGTTGTGGGCTTGCGCGCTTGTTTTTTCGGGAGTGGTGTGGTTTGTGTGGCTGGGGTGGGGTTGGATGGTGTTTGCTTTGTTGCGGTGCGCGGGTCGTCTGCCGGCCGGGGGTGCGCCGGAGCCGGCGGCGGCGCTGGCGGATTTTCGGAGGCAGCCGCGCGCCGCTCTGGTTTTCTGGGTATTTCTGCTTTTCGGGAGTTAAATCGGCGCGATCTCCGGCGATGGAGACGGCGAAGGACGGCATTTAGCGAAGGCTCCGCCTTAATGTTTGGCGACCTGCGGTTCGCGCGAAACATTAAAAAGACGCGTTTTTTGATCTGCGGGGCGACTGGGGAGGGGGCGGCGCGGCTGTCCGTCCAATGTTTCGCGCGAAACAATTGGGGGCGGGGTTAATGTTTCACGCGAAACATTAAAAAAGTGTGTTTTTTTGGTCTGGCGGGAGTGCCGGATGTTTCGCGCGAAACATCGCGACAGGGGAGGCCAGTAGCGGGAGATGGGGGGAGGGGGGGCTCCGACTCCGCTTTTTTCAGAAGTTATATGGGGACGGGTGTCGGCGTTTTCAAGCCGGGGCGCTGTTTTGAGGGTTAAAAGTCTGCGTCCGCTGATGCCGAAGACTATTCTGTCCGTTAATTGCTGAAAATTTGTTAACAAATCTGTCGGAGCGGCTGTTAAAATTCTGTTGAAAACCTGTTAGTAAAATCGCTCCTGTGGCGCGGAGCCAGTATCAGGGCTGCGAATAAATTCATAATATTTAAATATTAATTCAAATTTCAGCAGGCGTGAATTCTGGACTAGCCACGATGTCGGCTCAAGCGAGCGATCCCCACTGATGCCTGCGGGCGCCGCCCGCAAAAAAATTAATGTTTGGCGCGAAACATCACCGACGCCCTGCCGCCCCCCGCCACTCGTCGTCTCCGTCCTCGATGTTTCACGCGAAACAATTGGGAGGGTGGCGCGGCTGCCCGTCTAATGTTTGGCGACCTGCGGTTCGCGTGAAACATTAACCCCGCCGCCAATTGTTTCGCGCGAAACATTAAAAATTCACATTTTTTATTTTTTTTGTCGGCAGCGCCGACAGGCATCAGTGGGTGCCGCTCGCTTGAGCCGACACCGTGAATGTCTTAGTCAAACGCCCACTAATGCCCAAGATCACTCTCCGGCAAATTTTAATGTTTCGCGCGAAACATTTTGAGAATCATTCTAAATTAAGAAGCGAAAGACGCAGAAAGGGGGCGCCTCCGACTCCGCTTTTTTCAAAAGTTAAGTAGGGACGGGCGTCCAAGTTTTCAAGTGGGGGGCGACTTGCCCCGAATCAGTCTTAAGTCTATGGTGATCCCGGGAGATGACTCGCCCCCCGCCGAGTCTGATTCGTCACGAATTGAGGAGCCAACCCGGTGGTTAAAAATCGCACAATTTTCACAGGCGACAACCTGCCAATCATGCGGGGAATGGCAGACGAAACCGTCGACCTCATCTACCTCGACCCCCCCTTCAACTCCAACAAATACTACGAAGCCCCCATCGGCAGCAAAGCCGAAGGCGCGTCGTTCAAAGATGTGTGGCGCCTCACCGACACCGACCTCGCCTGGTGGGGCGAAATCGCCGACGTGCAACCGAAACTCTACACCGTGATAGAAGCCATCGGCGCGGCCGGCGGGGGCAGCAATATGTCCTACTCCATTTATATGGCGACCCGACTGCTCGAAATGCACCGCATCCTCAAAAATACGGGAAGCATCTACTACCACTGCGACCCGACAATGAGCCACTCCGTCAAACTCATGATGGATACAATCTTCGGCGGAAACAGCTTCCGGAATGAAATCGTCTGGTGCTACACAGGACCCGGCTCGCCGGGAATGAGACAGTTCAACCGCAAGCACGACATCATCCTGTGGTACAGCAAGGGCGCGAAGTGGGCGTTCAACTCCGATGATGTCAGAATCCCGTACAAGGGCGGCAAGCCGCATGTCGGCGGGTACGGAATGGACAAAGATGATGTCGAAGAGTACGGCAAAAAGGGCAAGGTCCCGGAAACCTGGTGGGAGATGCGCATCGCGCCCCGAAGCACCAAAGAATACACGGGATACCCGACGCAAAAACCCCTGGAACTTTTGCGCCGCATCGTAAGGGCATCCAGCAATGAGGGCGACATGGTGCTCGACCCGTTCTGCGGGTGCGCCACCGCCTGCGTCGCCGCCGAAGACGAAGGCAGGGAATGGATCGGGATCGATGTGTCCGAACTCGCCTTCAACATCGTGAAAGAGAGACTCCACAAGCCGCGCGAAGAGGGGGGGATAGGGTCCCTCTTCGCAAACGCCGTGATACACCTCGACAAGCCGCCGAAGGACAAAAACGTCAAGCGCTCAAGGGATATCAAGCACACCCTCTACGGTCAGCAGGAGGGTAAATGCAACGGCTGTCTCATGCACTTTCAATTCCGCAATCTGGAGGTGGATCACATCATTCCGGCGTCAAAAGGCGGCTCGGAGGACGACAGCAACAAGCAGCTGCTTTGCGGCGCATGCAACCGCAAGAAGGGCCCCAATGACATGCCCTACCTCGTGGCTCAGCTCCGGCGAGAAGGTTTGCGGCAGTAAGCGAATACAACGCAATTTATTTGCCTTGGAATTCCGCCGCTTCTTCTTCGGCGGTCTCCAGGTGGTGTGTCCACGAGTTCAAGCGGGGCTTGTTCGGAGTGATGGTCATCTCCATCGCCTTGTTGTAGTCCTCAATGCCGCGGGGGATGTCGCCCTTCAGCACATAAGCCAGGCCGCGGTCGCGGTAGGCATCCACATTTCTGGGATTCATAGCAATCACCCTGTCGTAGTCCGCGATGGCGCGCTTGAAGTCGCCCTTCAGCATATACGCCAGCCCGCGACTGTGATACGCCCGGGGATAATACCGGCCGATCTCAATCGCCTTGTTGAAGTCCTCGATGGCGAGTTCATACTCGCCCTTCATTATCGTCGGATCAAGTTTCAGCACCTTGCTGCGGAGATTCACTCCGGCGTCGTGCTTGCCCCTCTCCACGCGACACACTCCGCGCATGTGGTACGCCTGGTAATTATCGGAGTTCAGCCCGATCGCCTCGGTGCAGAGGGCTGTCGCGCGGTCAAAGTCGCTCCGCTCGATCGCCTCTTCGGCCCGCTCCAGCAGTTCGTGCGCTCGGGCTTGCAGGTCGTCTTTGTGGTTGTTCTCTGGCATCGGGTGTCCCTTCCTGAGCCACTATAGCAGAATTCCGAAGACTAAGGCGAATCGTCTTTTTTGGACTGTTCCAGAGGAGTTGCCTCAAGGATGTTTTTCAGCAAAACCTTGCCATCGTCTTTTACGGGTTTTTTCCACTCAGACAAGAATTCGGCGGCGCTCCTGTCACCAAGGTGGCTCAGGAATACGGCTATTGCCTGGTGCTTCTTGCTGTCATCGCTGATTCCGGCGAAGATGATGTATTCCGCCATGGTTCCCTTGCGGAAATAGTCCTCCCGGCACACCTCAAGCCGATTTCTCTTTTCTCGCAGATGCCGCAGATGACTAATGGACGGATACGAAAGCACCGCCAGAGTCAGAGGCAACAGGGGCAGCAAAATCCATAAATAAGAGGATTCTGCCCGGAGCGCAAAAGAGAGTGCCAAGAGCAAAAGAGAGAGCGCCACAACAGGGAATCCCGCTTGTTTGCAAAGACGGACTGGCAAAGAGGCGGAGAACTCTTTTACCTCTTTGTCCAGCGCGTCAACCAAGGAAGTGTACTTTTCTTCCCTGTCAAGAAAGCGCTTCACGACTTTTTCAGGAGCCTCGTAGCGGGAAAGCAGTTCCCTGAGATCCTGTTCACGCTTGTCGAGAGCCTCTTTTAACTGCTCGTCAGACCGTCTTTTATACTCCTCGGCGATTCTCTGAGCACTTTTCTGTTCTATCGACAATGCGCGATTGTGGTGAGCGGCTGTGTGGCCGGGATTCAGATCAATTGCCTCGTCATAATCCTGGATAGCGAGGTCATGTTCACCCTTCTTCCCGTAGATATTTCCACGATTATTGTACGCGTTGGCGTAGTCATGCTTCAGTTCGATCGCTTTGCTGAAGTCTGCGATGGCGAGATCATACTCTCCCTTCTTATCGTAGGTATTTCCGCGATTATAGTACGCTCTGGCGAAGCCAGGATCCAGTTCGATCGCCTTGCTGTAGTCTGCGATGGTGCGATCATATTCCTTCTTGCCATGATAGGCATTCCCACGATTGTTGTATGCCTTCGCATAGTCAGGATTCAGCTCAATGGCCTTGTTGAAATCCGCGATGGCGAGATCATACTCCCCCTTGTCAGAGTAGGTATTCCCGCGATTTTTGTACGCCCTGGCGTGGTCAGGGTTTAATTCAATCGCCTTATTGAGGTCTTCAATGGCACGGTCATACTCGCCCTTCCTTTCGTATGCCAGTCCACGAGTGCGGAATGCATCGGCATTTTCAGGATCCATCTTAATTGCATCGCTGCAAACTCCTATCGCGTCATCAAAATTGCCCCGCTCAACTGCCCCTTGAGCCAAGTCTACCAGATTATTCGATCGGGATTTTTTGTCGCCGTTGTCGTTGTTTTCTGGCATTAGCGGGGTGTCCTTATCGGGCGAACAGGAGGGAGGCCCGCGGGAACGGATACATCCGCGCCGCAGAAAAAGACCGCCTGCCCCTCTTCGTGTGCGTGTAATAAGCGGTCAGGAACATTGGGGGCACCTGAGATAACCTGCATAACTCCGAATCTACCACAAAAACAGACAAACGCAACACCTTGATTGTGGATTAAATTTGTTCCCGCAAACCCAAAAATTGCGCGGAAATCAGACAAAATCACGGCGGCGTCAACGAAATCTTTGAAACAAATTTTAATTTTTTGCGGGCTAGCCCGCACCCATCTGCCGGCATCGCTCGCTTGAGCCGCTGTCGTGGCTAGTCTGAATTTTAACGCCCACTAATGCCGGAGACCGTGCTTCGTCTGTCTCCTAAAGGGCAGAAAGGCGGCAGGGTCAATGCATCCCGTGGAACAAAGCGCGCCGCGTCACCCGCGCCAGAAACTAAGGGGGCGCGGCCGCAGAGTCGCCCCACTCCTTGCGGCGCCACTCCAGCGCCTCCGCCACACCCACCGCCGTGATCCGCTCCTCGCCCTCCAGATCAGCAATCGTCCGCGCAACACGCAAAATCCGATTCCAGCCGCGCGCCGATAAACGATAGCGCTCCGCCGCACGCGCCAGAACACTATGCGCCTTCTTGTCCAAAGCGCAGAAAACCTCAAGCGCCTCGCCCTCCAACTCGGCATTGCAATGCGGCGCCGCGCCGTCGCCGCCGCCGACACGCCGCGCGCGCTCAGTCTGCACCGCGCGCGCGCCCAGCACACGCTCCGCCACCACCGCCGACGACTCGCCGCCGCGCCGCGCCGCCAGCTCAACAGGCGGAACCGCCGCAACCTCAACATGAATGTCTATCCTGTCCAGCAACGGACCCGAAACACGCGCCTGATACTCGCGCGCGCAGCGCGGAGCACGTCCGCAGTGCCGCGACACAATGCCGAACTCCCCGCAGCGACACGGATTCATCGCCGCCACCAGCTGAAATCGCGCCGGATACGTCTCATGCGCCGACGCCCGCGACACCGTGACCTCGCCGACCTCCATCGGCTGGCGCAAAGCCTCAAGCGTGGAACGCGAAAACTCCGGCAGTTCGTCCAGAAAAAGAACGCCGCGATGCGCCAGCGAAACCTCGCCAGGACGCGCCCGCGCCCCTCCGCCCGCCAGCGCCGCCAGCGAAGCCGAGTGATGCGGATCGCGAAACGGACGCGACGAAATCAGTCCGCCGTTTAAAAGAGTGCCCGCCAGCGAGTGAATCTTGGAAATCTCCAGCGCCTCCGACACCACAAGCGGCGGCAAAATCCCCGGCAAGGCATGCGCCAGCAAAGACTTGCCCGCGCCGGGCGGGCCGATCAAAAGCATGTTGTGTCCGCCCGCCGCCGCGACCTCAAGCGCGCGGCGCGCCATTTCCTGTCCCTTGACCTCGGCGAGGTCGCGCGGCGCCGCGACGGCCGGCTCGCCGCCCGAATGCGCGCCGTCAGACCTCGGAGGCCACTCGGCCCCGCCGCTCCGCACAAACGGCGACACCGACTCAACCCCCGGCGCGAAATGCGAAACTATCTCGGCGAGAGACTCGGCGGCGCAGTATTCAAGTCCCTCAACCAGCGACGCCTCGTGCGCCTGCGGACGCGGACAGATCAGGCGCCGGCGCGCCTCCTGCGCGGCGAAGGCGGCGGGAAGAATGCCGCTGACCGGGGCGATGCGTCCGTCGAGACCGAGTTCGCCGAGCGCGAGGATTCCGGCGAGCGGCTCGCTCTCAATCACGCCGATGGACGCGAGCAGGGCGAGCGCGATCGGCAGGTCAAAATGACTGCCCTCCTTGACGAGGTCGGCGGGCGCGAGATTGACCACGATGCGCTTCGGCGGCAGTTTGAGTCCGCTCGCCTCGAGCGCGGCGCGGATGCGCTCGCGGCTTTCGGCGACGGGCTTGTCGCCGAGTCCGACGATGACGAACGACGGCAGTCCCGACGCGAGCGAAACCTGAACCTCCACCGGCAGCGAGCGCACGCCGCTGAACGCGACCGACCAGGTTTTAGCGACCACGATTTTCGCCTCCTCTGTCTTCAACGGGAACGGGAACGGCGCCGCCGATGAAAGGTCCGCTGTCCCGCGTTCCGCGCGAATTAAAAGTCATGACTGCCCGCCTCCTCTGTCTTCAACGGGGACGGGGGCGACGGCGACGGTGAAAAGTCCCTTGTCCCGCGCCCTGTGCGAATTGACAATCATGACTGTCCGCCTTCTCTGTCCGAAGCGACATTAAAGGTGTCGTCAATGCTGTAAAGGCCGGGCGGCTGCCGCGCAAGCCAGCGCGCGGCGGAAATCGCGCCATTGACGAAAAGTCCCCTGTCCTGCGCGCGGTGCGAAAGAGAAACGCGCTCGCCCGCGCCCGCGAAAATCACCTCGTGTTCGCCGGCAACACTGCCGCCGCGCAAAACCGCGAAGCCGATATCGCCGCGGCCGCGTTCGCCGTCACGCGAAGGCGACGCCTGAAGGCGGCGGGGGTGGCGTCCGTCGGAAGCGGAGGCGGCGGCGGCGAGCAGCATCGCCGTGCCGGACGGAGCGTCCCGCTTGCGGCGGTGATGCATTTCCAGAATTTCGGCGTCCCAGTCGTGGTCAAAAAGATCGGCGGCGGCGCGGACAAGACGCGCGAGAGCCGCGACTCCCAGACTCGTGTTCGGCGCGACAAGAAGCGGAATCTTTTCAGCAATCCCGGGAAAGGCGGCGCGGGCGGCGTCGTCAATGTCGGTCACGCCGACAAGGACAGCGGCTCCGAGAGCGGCGGCGGCATTAATGTTGTCGGCGACAGCGGCGGGAATAGAAAAATCAATGACAACTTCGGCGTCTCCGAACGCGACGCGCGGGTCGGAGGAGACGGCGACGGGTTCGGTCGTCTGTCCGCGAAGATTTTTTTCCAGTTCGGCGAGATTGCGCTCGCTCTCGCGGACGCCGACAAGGTTCAGGTCGTCCTCGGCGAGGGCGCGCCGCACGAGGAGGCATCCCATGCGTCCGTTCGCGCCGGCGACGGCGACCTTGATCTGTCCGCTCATGTGTCGCTCATGCGCCGCTCATTTTCCGCTCGTCATCGGGCCGAGGGGCGCGCCGCCGAGAAGGTGAATGTGAAAGTGCGGCACCTCCTGTCCGGCGTAGTGACGGTGGTTGGAGATCAGACGATAGCCGCCCTTCACAACGCCGAGCCGTTCGGCGACAGCCGCGACGGCGCGCGCGAGGGCGGTGATCTCCCCGGGCGAAGCGGAGGCGTAGAAGTCCTGCGAGGACTCGTAGGCGCCGCGCGGCAGAAACAGCACATGCACAGGCGCCTGCGGCTGAATGTCGTGAAAGGCGAGGACATGCTCGTCTTTGTAGACCTCCTTGCACGGAATCTTGCCGGCGAGGATCTGCGCGAAGATGTTCTGGTCGTCGTATGCCATCGGTCAGCCCTTTCCTTTGCGTTTCGCCGGGACTTTTTTGCCGCCGGCTTTCCGGACGCGCGCCGTCGTTGTCGTCCCGGTCTTCCCCTTGACCTTAACCCTGCCGCGCGTCGTTGTCGTCGTCCCGGACTTGCGTTTGACTTTTTGGACGCCCGCCGTGGTTGTCGTCCTGGTCTTCCCCTTGACCTTGCCGCGCGCCGTTGTCGTCGTCTCAGATTTAACCGCGGCGGTGTCGTGGGCGGCGTCGCGGTCGGCGAGCGTCTTCCAGACCTCCTCGGGAGAAATGCCGCGCGCATGCCACAAAACCAGAAGGTTGTAGAGAAGGTCGGCGCTCTCGCGGCAAAGCGCCGCGCGCGACTCAAGCAGCGCCGCGAGCGCGGTCTCGTTCGCCTCCTCAAGCAGTTTGCGGACAATGCGCGGTTCGCCGTCGGCGAGAAGGCGGGCGGTGTAGGACTCCGAGCGCGGCGCGCCCTCGCGGCGGCGGATGATCTCCGCGAGGTCGTCAAGAACCCGCGCGTCTCCGTGAGTAATGCGCGGACGAGAGCGAGGCGGGGAGGCAGGCATGGCGGTCAGGGCAGAAGCGGCTCGTAACACAAGATTACACCCCGCCGGCGCCTCCGCCGCGTGATTTTTGTGGGAAAAAATCGCCTAGCCGGGACGGGCGGGAAGTCCGGCCGCCGCCAGCGCGCGGCGCGCCCGCAAGGGCGTGGTGTCGCGGTCGTGAAAGATAGAGGCGGCAAGGACGGCGGAGGCTCCGCCGTCGCGGACAGCGGCGACAAGGTCGGCGAGACCGCCGGCGCCTCCGGAGGCGATGACAGGCACCGAAACCGCGGCGGTCACCGCGCGCAAAAGCGGAATGTCAAAGCCGCTGCGGGTGCCGTCGCGGTCGAAGGAGGTGAGGAGAATCTCGCCCGCGCCGAGAGCGGCCGCATGACGCGCCCAGGCGACGGCTTCGCGCTCGGCGGATCTGCGGCCGCCGTGGGTGAGGGCGTCCCACTGGTCGGGGGCGTCGGGGCGGCGGCGCGCGTCAATCGCGACGACCACGCACTGCGCGCCGAAGCGCAGGGCGCACTCCTCTATGAGTTCGGGACGGGCGAGCGCGGCAGAATTGACAGAAACCTTGTCGGCGCCGGCGTTGAGGAGTTTGCGCATGTCTTCGGCGGAGCGGACGCCTCCGCCGGCGGTGAGGGGAACGAAGCACTGCGCCGCGACCTGGCGGAGAATGTCTATAAGCGTGTCGCGCCGGTGGTGTGTGGCGGTGATGTCGAGGAAGGCGATTTCGTCGGCGCCGTTCTGTGTGTGGAGGCGGGCGACTTCGGCGGGGTCTCCGGAGTCGCGGAGGTTCTGGAAGCGGACGCCTTTGACGACTCTGCCGTCATCAATATCAAGGCAGGGGATGACTCTGACGGCGGTGCGGGGCGTTGTGGTTTTCATGGCGATATTTTTACAGCGAAACGGCGGCGAGGCAAGAGCGATCTTCGGCATTAGCGGACAAAATTTCAGACTTTTAATGGAAACATCGGAGGGCGGTGTTTGGCATTAGTGGGAGTTTGACTAAGACATTCACAATAGCCGCTCAAGCGAAACACTCCCGCTGATGCCCGCAGGCGCTGCCTGCAAAAAAATTAAATTAAAAAGAAATTAA
>JALCBB010000115.1 GCA_028066985.1 Alphaproteobacteria bacterium | reverse complement strand
TTTTTTTTGCGGGCTAGCCCGCACCCATCTGCTGGCATCGCTCGCTTGAGCCGCTGTCGTGAATGTCTTAGTTCAACGCCCACTAATGCCAAGGGCAGTGCTTCGTTGTCTGTCTCATCGGGCGGGGCCGCGCTCCGCAAGCTGCAAATACGCCAGCACCTTCCCGACCTGCGTCCCGAACGACACCCGCGCCGGCGCCAGCATATCCCCCTCGCCCAGAACCACCAGCCACAACTCAACCTCCCGACTCCACTGCCGCTCCCGATCAGGATCATCATAACCGTAAATCGGCTCCAAAGAAAAAAGACAGCGCAGCATCCGCCCATTGTACGGGCTGTACTTCCCGCCGAAATCCTGCCCCCGAACCGACGCCGACAACAAACTCAAACCAAACAAATAACGACCCTCAAACACTACACGCTCGCCGCCGCAAAGAGCGTCATGGTCGTCGGTGTCGTTCCAGTCGGACGGCACAGGCAGAAAAAATTCGCCCAGAAACGAAAGCGGGTCAATCGCCTCCGCCACAAGACGCGCATCATAATCCTCCGGAAGTTCAGAACGCCCCTCAAGACGCACATCTTCCTCAAGCCACTCAATGCCCTGCTCGCGCGGCGCCTTGTCTCCCCACAAAAAACGCGAGCGATACCGGCGCGGACGCGGCGCGCCGCCTTCTCCGCGAACACCGCTCGCGCTCGCGCCCAGATCCATTGACACCAGTTTGTCAGGAATGCCCTCAAGCCAGCCGTCAACTTCAACGCTGTAATCACGCTCGTCACGCGGCGAAAGCACAAGGTCAAAACTCGCCGAACGAAATCCGCCGATCCAGAGACGATAAGTGAAACCGCGCTCGCCCGCGCGCAAAATAAACGGCGGCGCCGCGCTCGCCGAACTGCGATACAACTCGCGCGGAGACCTCAGGGAGTCCGCCTCCTGAGCATAGCCCGCCGACAGGACAGAAAAACCGCAGGCCGCTACAGCCGCGATGACGATGCGAAGACGAAGGTTCATATCCGGAAACTCTGTGCTATAATAACACCACGACACCGCCGCCGTCATTGTCGTTGTGATTGTCCGTTGTATAGACAATAATGGCGGCTGTTGTCGTTGTCATCGTCACCGTCCCCGTCAACGGCGCGGACAACGGCGAAGGCAATGGACAACAGACAATAACGGCGGCTATTGTCGTCACCGTCGCTGTCGCCGTTTTTGTCGCTGTCGCCGTTTCTGTTTTTGTCGGCGCCGTTAATGTCTCCGTTGGCGGCGCGAAGGGACCCGTAGCTCAGCCGGATAGAGCGCTTCCCTCCGGAGGAAGAGGTCTGGGGTTCGAATCCCCACGGGTCCGCGCCCCCTTCCCCTGTCCGAAAAAAAAGCGTAAAACTCGCAGACCATCAACCGGCGGGACAACCATCATGGGCGGTGCCCTCCTGCAAATCAGCGCCGTGCTGTTCGCCTCGTTCGGCTTTGTCGCGGGCGGCGGCTTCTTCAGCAGCCTCACCTCCCTGCGCGGCGAACTGGAGGGCATGTCGCCCGCCTTCATCGGACTCACAGGCTCGGGATACTACGGCGGCTTCTTCGTCGGCTGCCTGCTCGGACCCTGGCTCATCCGCCGCAGCGGACACATCCGCGGCTTCGCCACCGCCGCCGCCGTCGCCGGACTCTCGCCGCTGCTGCTCATCGCCTTTGTCAATCCCGCCTCGTGGCTCGTCTCGCGGACGCTCTGCGGCGTCGCCTTCGCCGTGCTGTATCTCGTCGCCGAGAGCTGGATCAACGACCGCGCCGAAAACGCGTTTCGCGGCAGGATACTTTCCATTTATGTCATCGTCGCGCATATCGCCAACTTCACGGGACAGGGACTCCTTCTCCTCTCGCCTGCCGGCGACGACCGGATGTTTTATCTTGTCTGCGCGTTTTTCATTCTCGCGCTGATTCCTGTCGCGCAGACGCGCGCGATTAATCCGCGTCCGCCGCAGATTGTGCGTGTTGATCCGCGCAAACTCTGGGCGCTGTCGCCGGTCGCGCTTGTGACGAGCATTGTCAACGGCGCCACGAACAGCGTGCTGTGGATCATCATGCCTATTGTTATCGCGCGCTCCATCGGACCTGAATGGGTCGGGCGGCTCATGCCGTGCTTTCTTCTCGGCGGCCTTCTCGGACAGTGGCCCATCGGCAGAATCTCCGACTTCACCGACAGGCGGTATATGATGCTTTTCAGCGCGGCGCTGTCGGTGCTTGGCGTCACGCTGCTCGCGTTCGGCGCCGGACGCGATGTCTGGTGGCTGGTCGTCGGCTTTCTGATAACGGGCGCGGGCGGAATGAGTTGTTACGCGCTCGCCTCCGCGCATGCCAACGACCGCGGCACGCCGGAGCAGGCTGTTGAGATCGCGGGCGCGCTTCTGCTTATGTACGGACTCGGCGCGGCGTTCGGTCCGACGGTGGCGGCGGCGGGGATAGAGGTCTTCGGGCTTTTCTCGGCGTTCTGGTATCTGGGGCTGTGTTATGTTCTCTGGTTTCTTTTCACGGGGTGGCGGATTTTGCGGCGCGAGTCTGCGGAGGGCGGCGAGCCGGCGGTGTTTCTTGGAGTGCAGCATGGTCCTGCGCTTGGCAGTCCTGATCTGCGGATTGTGATTGAGCCGCCGCCGGCTGCGAAGGCGCCGCGTCCGCGTCTGATGGTGAAGGCTGCGGCGGTGCTGAAGACGACAGCGAAGACCAAAACGAAGACGAAGACGGCAACGCCGTCGTCTTCGTCGACGGAAACGGAGACAGCGACACCGCCGCCGTCCGAAAAAAATTAATTAAATAATTACAGATCCGGCGAGGTGCCGCCCCTGGCATTAGTGGAACTTTGACTAAGACATTCACGATGCTGGCTCAAGCGAGCGATGCCAGCAGATGGGTGCGGGCTAGCCCGCAAAAAAAAATTAAATTAAAAAGAAATTAATTTATTTAATTGACTCCTTAAATAGTCAATTAATTCTTAATTTATTTTTTTTGCAGGCAGCGCCTGCGGGCATTAGTTGGCGCGGTTTGCTTGAGCCGACATTGTGAATGTCTTAGTCAAACTCCCACTAATGCCAAAGATCGCACTACGGAGAGTTCTTGGATGCTGTGCGCTTAATTGTTGAGGTCGTGCCGTGTCCGCGAAGCAGCGGAACCAGTACAACTTCCCCGCCGCGCTCCACAACAAAATCCGCGCCGGGCAAAGCCTTCCCCCGATAGTCCGCACCCTTCACCAGCACATCCGGACACAACAAACGAATCAATCGCTCCGGCGTGTCCTCGTCAAACGAAACCACAAGATCAGCCGAACGCAAAGCCGACAACAACGCCATCCGCTCCGATAAACCCTGCACCGGCCGACCCGAACCCTTAAGACGACGCACCGACGCGTCTCCATTGACAGCAACCACAAGCCGGTCACAACAGCGCCGCGCCCCCTCAAGCAAAGCAAGATGTCCGGGATGCAGCAGATCAAAACAGCCGTTCGCAAATCCCACCCGCTTGCCGGACTCGCGCCACGCCCGCACCTGCCGCCGCGCCGCCGCCGCCGTCACCTGCTTCGCCGCGCTGCCCGTGTCGGCATGCTCGGTCGCCGCCCGCAGCGCGAGCGGATCCACCGGCGCCGGACCCGCCAGCGACACCACCACTCCCGCCGCCAGATTCGCCAGCCGCGCCGCGTCCGTCGCCTCGGCGCCCGCCGACAGCGCCGCCGCGAACACCGCTATCACCGTGTCGCCCGCGCCCGTGACATCGTAAACCTCGCGCGACTCGGCGCGGACATGACGCGCCGCCGACTTCGTGACCAGCGTCATGCCCCGCTCGCTGCGGGTGACCAGAAGTCCGTGAAGCCCGTGACGGCGGATGAGCGTACGCGCGGCGGCGACAACCTCGCCGTCATCGCCGCACGGACTCGCCGACGCCTCGCGCAACTCCTGAAGATTCGGCGTGCACCAGTGCGCCCCGCGATAAGGCGTCCAGTCATGACCGCGCGGGTCGACAAAGACAAGGCGTCCGCGTCTGCGCGCCTCGGCGACGAGTTTCGGCGTGAGCGACGAATCAAAAAGTCCGTATCCGTAATCGGAAAGAATGACCGCCTGAAAATCTTTAAGACTCCGCCGCGCCGCGCGATGCGCCTCGGCGCGCGCCGCATGTCCGGACGCGAGCATCGCGCCGCTGTCGACGCGCAAAAGTTGCTGTCCCTGCGCGAGAAAACGATGCTTCACGGGAGTGCTCCACTCCGGCCCGGCGACAAGCGCCGAACGGCGGCGTCCATCGGCGCCGAGAAGACGCTGAATTTCGCGCCCCGCGCCGTCGGCGCCGACGATTCCGCCGAGGCCGGGCTTGAGTCCGAGGGAGGCGAGATTGCGCCACACGAGTCCGGCGCCGCCGAGACTGCCCGACTCCGACTCCGCGACCAGAATCGGAATCGGCGCCTCGCGCGAAACACGCGACACCGAACCCTCGCAGAAGCGATCCAGGATGATGTCGCCGAAGACGAAGACGCGCGCGCCGTCCAGAGCGGCGGCGATATGAGAGAGCGAGTCGCGGCGGGCGGTCATTAATATGTCGGCGGCGGATTCAGTTTCCGCGCGCGGCGGGCGGCGGTCCGTAGCGCAGGAGCCGGTCGCCGTTTTTCTGGAGCCAGTGTCGGGCGTCCTGGCGGCGGGGCGCGAGGGCGTCGACGAGGCTCCAGAATTTGCGCGAGTGGTTGAAGTGGTAGAGGTGCGCCACCTCGTGGACAATCACATAGTGCGACACCCAGCGCGGCGCGAAGACGAGTCTCCATGAGAAGGCGAGTCTGCCGTTGTGGCTGCAACTGCCCCAGCGCGTGGCGGGGTCGGTGAGGCGGACGGCGGTCGTTTCGGGCGGCTGGCGCAGCGAGCGGGCGAGCGCGGCGGCGTCTATGCCGCGGATGATTTGCGGAATCTGGTCGCGGATATATTTTCCGGCTTCGCCGCGCAGGTATTTCTGGAGGCGGGTCTGGAGCGTGTTTTCGGGCGGCGGGACGAGGAGTTGCGCGTCGTGGACGCGGGGTTTTGAGACGGCGGGGTCTAACCGGATCTGCGTGGCTTCGCCGTAGAGGGGGATGGTGTTGCCGTGTTTGAATTCTATGCGCGGGGCGAGTTGCGCGAGTTGCGAGTGGAGCCACTGCTGGTGTTTGCGGGCGAATTGTTGTGCTTCGGCGAGGGGGGTGCGCGGCGGTTTTGTGAGGATGAAGTGTCCGGCTTTGGTGTCCAGTCTGATGGCGAGGTTTCGGGCGCGCGGGTGTGTGCTGACGAGGAGGGTGAGGTCGTTCTGGTTTTCGTGCAGGGCGGGGAGGGTGATGGCGGGCGGTTCGGCGGCGGGGCGCAGGCGGAGGCGGAGGGGCGGGAGTTCGGCGACCATGATTTATTAACTCTAGCATAATTAATTATGAGACAACGAAGCACCGCCCCTGGCATTAGTGGAAGTTTTAATTAGGAGACAGACGAAGCACGGTCCTTGGCATTAGTGGGAGTTTGACTAAGACATTCACAACAGCCGCTCAAGCAAACCGCGCCAACTAATGCCCGCAGGCGCTGCCTGCAAAAAAATTAAATTAAAAGAATTAAATTTAATAATTATCATTCCATTATTTGTCTAATTAATAAGAGAACAATTTATTTAATTGACCCCTTAAATAGTCAAATTATTTTTTTAATTTTTTTTTGCGGGCTAGCCCGCACCCGTCAGT
>JALCBB010000114.1 GCA_028066985.1 Alphaproteobacteria bacterium | reverse complement strand
ACTGTCAATGTCAACAACTGAATCAACACTGCCGACACCGCCATCGTCACCGTCACCGTCAATGTCCGAAACAACAGCGACACCGCCGCCGTCACCGTCAATGTCAACACCTGAATCAACATCGCCGACACCGCCATCGTCACCGTCAATGTCTGAAACAATGACGACAACAGCGCCGGCGCGTTGTCTGTCATTGTCCCTCTTAATAGAGACAGATTTTAATTTTTTGCGGGCGGCGCCCGCGGGCATCAGTGGGTATCGCTCGCTTGAGCCGACATCGTGAATGTCTTAGTCAAACGCTCACTAATGCCACAAACTGCACTTCGTCTGTCCTTTAATTAAAGCATCGGCAAATTATGAGGGGGAAAATGCATATCTGGCGGAATATCGCGCTGCTCGCCGCGTGCCACGCCGTCCTCATCACAATGTTCTCGGCGCTCGTGTCGCTCTCCGCTATCACATCGCTGGAACTCGCGCCGCGTCCGTCGCTCGCCACGCTTCCCTTCGGATGCCTCACACTCACTCAACTCGCCCTCTGCTTCTTCGCCTCCCAGTGGATGGGGAAAGTCGGCAGGCGTAAAGGATTCTCCACTGGCGCAATCGCCGGAATCATCGGCGCCGTCATCCTCGCCATCGCCCTCGCCCAGCAAAACTTCACCCTCTTCTGCATCGGACACGCCCTCAGCGGAGCCGCCGCCGCCTTCGGTATCTACTACCGCTTCGCCGCCGTGGAAAATGCACCCCCCGAAATGAATAATCGCGCCGTCTCGCTCGTTCTCGCCGGCGGAGTCATCGCCGCCGTCATCGGTCCGACACTCGCAAGCACCGGCAGGCACATCCTCCCCGCGCCGTTCGTCGGAACCGCAATCGCTCTCGCCATTCTCTGGACACTCGCCCTCATCGCTACCCGCTTTCTGTCCGAAGCAACGCCGAATGTCACCAAAAATCCCGACGGTCACAACGACCCTGCCGCCCGCGGTCGTCTGTCCCGTCTTTTGTCCAATCGCACACAGCGCAGCGCCGCCTTCATTATCGCCGCTATCTGCGGCGCCGTCGCCTACGGCGTGATGAACCTCGTTATGCTCGCTACTCCCCTCGCAATGCAGGAAAATAACTTCAACTTTCCCCTCATCGCCCGCACCATTCAACTTCATGTCCTCGCTATGTATGTCCCGTCCTTCTTCACCGGCAGTCTCATAGATCGCTTCGGGCTGCGAACCATAATGTGGGCCGGCGTCGTCATTCTCGTCGCCGCGAGCGCGACGCATTTCATTCCCATGCCGCCCGACCTGCGCTTCCCCGCCGGACTCATCGCCCTCGGACTCGGATGGAACTTCCTCTTCGTCAGCGCCTCCGCCCTCGTCGCGAAACTCGGCGAGCCGCACGAGCGTCCGAGACTCCAGGGCATCAACGAATTCGTCATCCTCCTCGCCATCACCTGCACCGCCTTCGCCTCAGGCTGGAGTTTCAACGCCATCGGATGGGCAGGGCTCAATCTCATCGTCCTCCTGCCCCTCGCCCTCACCGCCGTCCTGCTCCTGTTCTTCACCCGCCGCCGCCTCGCCGCCGCCGCTTGATTTCTCCGAAAAAAACCGGCAATATCAGAATCAAGAATCACACCAGACGCCCGCCGTCGCCAAAATCTCATTCGTCCTAATCGCAGGGGGACACACAAGTGAGCACCAGCATCCTCATCTCAGCCGTCATCATCATCGCCCTCGCCGCCCTCGCACAGGGCGCCCTCATGGCGTGGAAAGTCTTCAGCGCCGACCCCGGCTCCGAAAAAATGCAGGAAATCGCCGGCGCCATACAGGAAGGCGCCAACGCATACCTCAACCGGCAATACAGAGCCATCGCCATCGTCGGCGTCGTGCTGCTCGTCGCGCTGTGGATCATCTTCTCGTTCACCACCGCGCTCGGCTTCCTCATCGGCGCGCTCCTCTCAGGCGCGACAGGATACATCGGAATGCATGTCTCCGTGCGCGCAAATGTACGAACCGCGCAAGCCGCGTCCGAAAGCCTGGAAAAGGGACTCAAACTCTCGTTCAGATCCGGCGCCGTCACCGGACTGCTCGTCGCCGGACTCGCGCTGCTCGCCGTCTCCGGATATTACGCCGTCCTCCTCAACTGGGCGGATACGCCGCGCACCATCCTCGAGTCGCTCATCGCGCTCGGCTTCGGCGCGTCGCTCATCTCAATCTTCGCAAGACTCGGCGGCGGCATCTTCACAAAAGGCGCGGATGTCGGCGCCGACCTCGTCGGCAAAATTGAAGCCGGAATCCCCGAAGACGACCCCAGAAATCCCGCCGTCATCGCCGACAATGTAGGCGACAATGTCGGCGACTGCGCCGGAATGGCCGCAGACCTCTTTGAAACCTATGTCGTCACGCTCGTCGCCACGATGACGCTCGCCTCCATCGCCGAGGGAGTGCAGTCGGCGCTCACGGTCTATCCGCTCGTTGTCGCGGCGGTCTGTCTTGTCGCGTCAATGGCGGGAGTCGCCACCGTCAATCTGTCCGCGAAAGCCGGCGGCGACAAGAGCGGGCAGATCATGTTCGCCTTCTATCGCCGCTTCGGACTCAGCGCCATTATCTCCGCCGCGCTCCTCGTGCCGGCGACTATCCTCACGCTTGATGACGCCACTTTCCAGTCGTTCGGCAGCACCTACAACGGCGACTTCCTCTATTACTGCACGCTCGTCGGCATCGCCGTCACCGGCGCGCTCATCGCCGCGACCGAGTATTACACCGGGACGCGGTTCGCTCCGGTGCGGTCTATCGTGCGCGCGAGCGGCGGCGGACACGCCACGAACATCATCCAGGGACTCGCCGTCTCAATGGAAGCCACCGCGCTGCCGATACTCATCATTGTCATCGCCATCGCTGTCGCCGGCGCGCTCGGCGGGTTGATGGGCATCGCCGTCGCTGTTACCGCGATGCTCGCCTTCGCGGGGCTGATCATCACGCTTGACGCCTATGGTCCCGTCACCGACAACGCCGGCGGCATCGCCGAGATGTCGGGGATGGATAAAGATGTCCGAAGCGCGACGGACGCGCTTGACGCTGTCGGCAACACCACGAAGGCGGTGACCAAGGGTTACGCTATCGGGTCGGCGGCGCTCGGCGCGCTTGTTCTTTTCGCGGCGTTTGTCCATGACATTGATTATATTGTCGCGCAGTCGGTCGGCGCCGGCGCGGACTCGCTTCTCAGCGGCGCTGCTGTTCGGTTTGACCTGATTAATCCGTGGGTGATTATCGGGCTGCTTGTCGGCGGCGCGATGCCGTATTTGTTCGGGGCGTTGTCAATGCGCGCGGTCGGCGTCGCGGGGCGGGCTGTTGTTGAGGAGGTGCGGCGGCAGTTTCGGGAAGTGCCGGGAATTATGGAGGGTACGGGGCGTCCGGAGTATGGCAAGTGTGTTGATTTGCTGACGCAGCGGGCGATACGCTCAATGATTGTGCCGTCGTTGTTGCCGGTGGCGGTGCCGGTTGTGTTTGTTTTGCTGGCGTGGCCGATTGCGGGGATTGGCGCGGCGTTGTCGGGTTTGGGGGCGTTGTTGCTTGGGGTGATTGTGACGGGATTTTTTGTCGCGGTGTCAATGACGGCGGGCGGCGGCGCGTGGGACAATGCGAAGAAGTCCATTGAGGATTTGCCGGACGGCAAGGGTTCGGAGGAGCATAAGGCTGCTGTCACTGGTGATACGGTGGGTGATCCGTATAAGGACACGGCGGGGCCTGCGATCAACCCGATGATTAAGATCACGAACATCGTGGCGCTGTTGCTTTTAATTTTCCTCGGCAACTTCTGAGGTCAAACGCCCCCTGACACAGCCCCCGCCATTAATTGTCTATTAATGAATTAAAGACAGGCAATCGGGAATTTGCGACCGTTATTGCCGTCCATTAATCGTCTATTAATAGAGACAATGAAAATGACGCTGTGATTGTCGTCCGTCCATTAATAGTCAATTAATTTTTTAATTTATTTTTTTTTGCGGGCTAGCCCGCACCCATCAGTTGGTGCGGTTCGCTTGAGCCAGCACCGTGAATGTCTTAGTCAAACTCCCACTAATGCCAAGGGCGGCACTACGGGAAGGCTAAAATTTCGGCGCCGTCTCCATAGCCCTAAGGTCAAAGTCGGCACTTGACTTTTATCCCAAAACAGGCGAATTAATACCCCCTGACAACACCTCAACCCGTCCAAAACTATGACCAAGCGCATCCGCTCCAAATCCAAAATCGAACGCCGCCTCGGCGAAAACCTCTGGGGACGCCCCAAAAGCCCCTTCAATAAACGCTCCTACCCGCCAGGCCAGCACTGGCAGCGCCGCCGCAAACAGACCGACTTCGGCCTCCAGTTGCAGGGCAAGCAAAAACTCAAGGGCTACTACGGAAACATCTCCGAACGCCGCTTCCGCCGCTACTACTACGAAGCCGCCCGCATGCGCGGCGACACCGGCGAATGCCTCATCGAACTCCTCGAACGCCGCCTGGATACCGTCGTCTACCGCGCGAAACTCGCCTCAACCGTCTTCGCCGCAAGACAACTCATCAGCCACGGACACATCCTCGTCAACGAAAAACGCACCAAAATCCCCTCGTTCAGCGTCAAGGACGACTCCGTCATCCGCGTCACCGACAAAAGCCGCAACCTCGCCATCATTCTGGAAGCGAGCGCGCTCCCCGAACGCGACGCGCCGCCGTACATTGAAGTGGATCACAAGGAAATGTCGGCGAAGTTCATCCACGCGCCGAAACTTGAAGATGTGCCGTTCCCCGTGCGGATGGAGCCGAACCTCGTCATCGAGTATTACTCGCGCTGAAACAGCAGCCTGAAAAATGCTGCTCACGCTTGCTCCGTATGTTTTCGGAACTCTGCTGCTGCTCGTCATTTTCGCCTCGTTCTGGACGGGCGGCTTTCTGATACGCGCGGTGTCGCGGCGTCCCGACTTTCGCGTCTGGGGATGGGTTATCAGCGTGCTTTTTTTCGCGCCGCTTTTATTTTCGGCGGTGATTATTCTGCGTCAGTATCACGACTTCGCGTTCAGCCGGCATCTTGACGGACTCATAGAGGAGGCGCGTTTCGTCAAGGGCGAGGACGGCGCGCGCAACTACGCGAGTTTCGCGCCCTTGTGGCAGGCGCGTTACGAGGATGCGTCGCTGGACAAGTGGGTTCGGTATGGCGACACGACGGCGCGGGTTCTCAAGGCGTTGCAGGCGCAGCGCAACTGGTTTGACTGCAATGCGCTTTTGCGTGACAGCAATCATCATCCTGAGGTGAGGGCTGGTGATCTTCGTCTGGTTACGCGGCGGGTTTTGTCGTTGCATGCGCTGGCGGAGAGCAGTCGGCGTGACGAGAAGAATTTTGAACAGGTGCGGGCTGAGCGCGCGTTTTCGCGGATTGGACTTCGTGTGTTGAATTCGCGCGAGGCTTCTACGGCTGATCTTGAGGCTTATGTGTTTCTGCATTTTGGTGTTGCGGATGACAGGGGGACGACGCGGCCGCGGCAGTCTTGTCGTTGGGGTGTGGCGATGTATGAGGAGGCGCGCAATGTATCGCCGGCGGTGGCGGCGAGTTTTCTTTCTGCGCCTATCGGACTTGAGGAAGAATAAAAACAATTATTTAATTGACCCCATTAATTGTCAAACTAGCAGCAGAACACATCACTTTTTAACACATTAATTGTCTATTTAATTTTAATTTTTTTTGCGGGCTAGCCCGCACCCATTAGCTGGCATCGCTCGCTTGAGCCAGCATCGTGAATGTCTTAGTCAAACTCCCACTA
>JALCBB010000113.1 GCA_028066985.1 Alphaproteobacteria bacterium | reverse complement strand
AAACGCGGCGCCGTTAATGTCCCCGCCGGTCAAAGCCGCGCCTTCATTGTCGTCGGCCGGAAACGCGGCGCCGTTAATGTCGTCCCGAAAAAAACAGGACGCCGAGACCTCATTCCTCTCGCCGACGCTCGTCAGAGCAATCGCGCAAAGACTCAAACACAACGAGCAGTCGCTGCTCTTCCTCAATCGCCGCGGCTACGCGCCGCTCGTTCTCTGCTCCTCGTGCGGGCATCGCCTTCAGTGTCCGCACTGCTCCGGATGGATGGTGCTGCACAGTCAAAACAGCGGCGGCGGCGCGCTTCTCTGTCATCACTGCGGACTGCGGCGCAAACTGCCGCGCGAATGTGTCGCGTGTCAGAAATCCGATCGCTGGGTCGTGTGCGGGCCCGGCGTTGAACGCATCGCGCGCGAAGTCGGACTGCGGTTTCCAGAGGCGCGGGTCGCGGTCGTCTCAAGCGACACCGTCGCCGCCTCCGCCGAAATTGAAGAACTCTTCGCCAGGGTCAGAAACAACGAACTGGACATCCTCGTCGGCACGCAAATCCTCGGCAAAGGACACCACTTTCCCGCGATGACGCTCGTCGGCATCGTCGACGCCGACATCGGACTCGCCGGCGGCGACCTGCGCGCGCTTGAAAAGTCGTGGCAACTTCTCACGCAGGTCGCCGGACGCGCGCGCGGACAAAATAACGGCGAAGGTCAAAACGGCGGCGGCGCCAATGTGCTCGTGCAGACGCGGCTGCCGCAGCATCCCGTGATGCGCGCGCTCGCAGAAGGAGACGCGGAGTCGTTCATCGCCGCAGAACGCGCCGCAAGACTCGCCGCGCAAATGCCTCCGTTCGGACGGCTCGCCGCGCTCATACTCTCGTCAGCCGACGCCGCCGCGCTGGAAAAGCACGGGCGCGCCCTCGCCAACGCCGCCGACAGCGTGAAAGCGCGCCTCGGCGGAGAATTCGCAGCCGTGCGCGTGTTCGGACCAGCGCCGGCGCCGATCGCCTTCCTGCGGCGGCGGCACCGGCACCGGCTGCTCGTGCGCGCGCCGCTCAAAGTGCGAATACAGGACTTCGTGCGGCCGTGGGTCGCGGAAGTGCGGTGTCCGAGCGCGGTGCGGCGGGTCGTCGACATAGACCCCTATTCCTTTCTCTGAAATCCGTGCTATAAAAGGGCGATGACTACTCGCGAAATCAGCGGCGGCGGCGGGCATGGTGTCGCCGGGCGGTATGCTCTGGCGCTGCTGGGGTATGTGGAAGAGGCGGCGTCCGGCGAGATGGCCGCGACCGAGGAGGCGCTTAAAAGTCTTAAGAACGTGCTTGCCGCGGAGCCGCGGCTGGTCGGAGTGCTGGTTTCTCCGCAGGCGACGGATGCCGAGCGCGGCGCGGTTGTCAAAGAGGTTGTCGCGCTGCTTAATGAGCCGGTGGAAAAACTTTTGCGCTTGCTCGTGCGGAACGGGCGCGCGGAGATTTTGCCGCAGGTCGCGGAGGCGGCGCTGGCGGAGATTGCGCGGCGGCGCGGCGAGGTGGTTGTGCGCGTGAGTGTCGCGAGTCCGCTCGGGGATGCGGATCGGGAGCGGCTTATGGATATTTTGACTCGTGTTGTCGGGAGCAAGCCGGTTTTGCATGTGGAGCATGATCCGGCTTTGCTGGGGGGGCTTGTTGTGCGGCTTGGCAGCAGAATGTTTGACGGATCGCTCAAGGGCAAGTTGGATCGCCTGAGCGTTTCCCTGTCGAGCGGATAACCGTTTTTATTTAATTGACACCATTAATTGTCTATTAATAATTAATGAATAACCATTATTTTATTTGACACCATTAATTGTCTAACAGTAATTAAGAAAACACTTTATTTAATTGACGCCGTTATTGTCGTCCATTCATTAATAGTCAATTAATTTTTAATTTTTTTTTGCGGGCTAGCCCGCACCCATTAGTTGGCATCGCTCGCTTGAGCCAGCAGCGTGACTGTCTTAGTCAATGTCTTACTAATGCCAGAGGCTGACCTTCGGATGTCTCCTAATTGCCTCTAATTAGGGGCGAATCTCGGCGCCGTCGCTACAGCCCCCTCCCCTAGCCTAACCCCCCCGCCGCCCTTATTTCGGCAAATTTATGGGCGAAAAATGACACAAAATGCAAAAAAAATTAAAAATCCAGCAAATTCAATACTATAATAATGCAAAAATATGGCAGAAAGTGTTGCAATCCCTCCCGAAATGTGGCACAAATATAGCGATATCCCAGTGAGCGACGGACGGGGTTGGCCAGTCGCTCACTGGGTGTCCAAAAACCGGAGACCAAAAACAACCCCGAAGAACACCCCCGCGCCAAGGACTGAGGAGAGTTGGCGGCAGAAAGCAACTTGAGTAGCGCTGCTCTCATACCGCTTCAAATACGCTTCCTCGCCAAAGCGACAGGCCAAAAGCACGGGGTCAGCGAAGCCGGCGCCGCTCCTCCTCCTTGCGGCGCCGGCTTTGTCTCGCAAAACAGCACTGGCGAATCGGCGCGAACCAGGTCTATGATCCCGGAATGAGCCGACCCCGCGGACACGACGCCCTCGAATCCGAACAGCGCGAATGGCTCGCCATCCTCGCCAACGAGCAGAATCGCGCCGACAACACCATCCAGAACTACAGCCGCGACCTCTCGGACTTCTTCACCTTCCTCCAAGAATACGACCCCGCCGCGAAAACACGCGGCGATCTCGTCCGGCTTGAGGCGCGCGTTTTCCGCGCGTGGCTCGCCTGGCGCGTCAAGCGCAAAGTCTCGTCCGCCTCCAACGCAAGGGCGCTGGCGGCAGTGCGCTCGTTTTATCGTCATTTATTGCGCGCGCACGGGCTGGAGTGTCCCGGTCTTGCGCGGGTGCGCGGGGCGCCGGCGAAGCGCGGACTGCCGCGTCCGCTGAGCGAGGCGCAGGCAGCCGACCTCCTCGCCGCCGTCGTAGAAGCGAACGACGGTTCCGCGCCGTGGATTTCCGCACGCGATCGGGCGGTTTTGTTTCTGCTCTGGGGCGCGGGACTGCGCGTCGGCGAGGCGCTTGCGATTAGCGAGGCGGACGCGCCGCGTCCCGGACTTGATGCGATTGTTGTGCGCGGCAAGGGCGACAAGGAGCGCGTCGTGCCGATCCTGCCCGTGGTGGCGGCGGCGTGCGAGGAGTATCGGGTGATTTGTCCGCATCTGGGAATTGACGGAGGCGCGGCGCCGTTTTTCCGGGGATTACGCGGAGGGGTTTTGTCGCCGCGTGTGGTTCAGTTACTGGTGCAAAAATTGCGCGGACGACTGGGCTTGTCGTCGTCGGTTACACCGCATGCTTTGCGTCATTCGTTTGCGACGCAGTTGCTGGCGCGCGGCGCCGACTTGCGCGTATTACAAGAGTTGCTCGGACACTCCAGTCTGTCTACGACGCAGCGTTATACGGCAGTTGACGGCGGCCGTTTGATGTCTGTCTACCGTTCCGCGCATCCCCGCGCATCATAAACTCAGGACAGGTGGCAGCCGTAGGGGCGGGAGGTGACAGAGATTAAGCCGTAAAACCACCCCAGGTAAGAACGGCGCAGCATCACACGCCACCCCAACTCCTCCCCCTCAACACGCCACAACACCACAGATACCCCAGCCATCACCGTGCCAGCCACGCTGCCAACGCCGAAGTCGTTTAAATCCAGAGGGCAGAACTGCATCCAGACATCCTCAAAATTCACGCCCCCCATCCCCATCACAACACGCTCCTCGGACAAGTCCAGAGCAATGTCCGCCGTCTCGGATAATTTGTCCGCGGCGGCGGCGCTCTTCTCGTCCAGAATTCCATACGCCAGATCAGAGCCGACACGCAGAACAACGCCGCCGTCAACCTCGCCCGCAGCCCCGACCGCCAAAGCGCCGCGGACGCCGAGATGTCCCATCGTGCGCAGGAGTCCCGTCTCCTCGCCGCGCATCAGAAGAATCCGGCAGGGCCAGAATGATCGCAGGACAAAACCAGGCTCGTCCACATGATGCGGCAAATGCTCGCCGCCAAGTCCGGCAAACGGATTGACACGCGAAGCCTCGCCCTTCCACACAAACGGCGGCGCTTTTTTTGTCACCTTCGCCGACACCTTTTTCGCCGCCGTTGTCGTCACCGTTTTGGTCGCCGCCTTTTTTGTCACCGTCTTAGCCGGCGCCTTTTCAGTCGCCGTCTGCGCCGTTGCCGATTTTTTTGTCTCGTCAGCCATAGCCTAATCCTCGCCGCGTAAACGCTCGCCCGCAGAATCCAGAAAGACCGGCGACACCACCTCGCACTCCACACCGGCGCCGTTCACATACGCCAATACAGAACCGCCGGCGCGCGCGCGTCCGTTCAACAGCAAGCCCAGCGCGAAACTGCGTCCCAGAACCGGACTGCGGTAAGACGAGGTGACATGTCCGAGAATGTCAAAGGGCGGAGTTAAAGTCTCTCCGTCGCGCGGCGCCGTCAATGCCGCGCCCTCCGGCAGGATTAACTCTCCGTCGCCCGGCAGCAAGCCCACCAGCTGCTTGCACAAATTCACATCGCGCAAGCCCGCGCGCTCAGCACCGCGGCGGCCGATGTAGTCCTTCTTCGTGGAACACAAGCCCGACAGGCCGAGGTCGTCCGCGGTCGTCGTTCCCTCCGTGTCCTGGCCGACAATGATGTAGCCCTTCTCGGCGCGCAGCAGGTGCATCGTCTCTGTGCCGTAGATCGTGATGTTGTCGCCGGCGCCCGACTCCATTAATGCGTCCGCCACCGCCGCCGCGCCGCTCGGAGGCACATGCAACTCGTAGCCAAGTTCCCCCGTAAAAGAAATTCGCAGCACACGCGACCGCAAGCCGCAAACCTTCCCCTCGCGGAAATGAAGATACGGGAAGGCGTCGTCGTCCAGATTAATGTCTGTTAAGCCGCGCAGGACACGGCGGGATTTCGGTCCGTTCACGGCAAGCGACGCCCACTGCTCGCTCACCGAAAACATCGCCACGCGCAGATCAGGCCACTCCGTCTGCCGCCACAACTCAAGCCACGACATCACACGCGCCGCGCCGCCCGTTGTCGTGGAAATGTAAAATGTGTCCTCGCCCGTGCGCGTCACAACGCCGTCGTCAAAGAGGACGCCCTCCTCGTTCAGCATCAGGCCGTAGCGGCAGCGGCCGACCGCCATCTTCTTAAAGCCGCCGGTGTAAATCCGATTCAGAAACTCCGCCGCGTCCGCGCCGCGAATCTCAATCTTGCCGAGGGTTGAGGCGTCCATGAAGCCGACCGACTCGCGCACCGCCAGCGACTCGCGCTGCACCGCCGCGGACATGTCCTCGCCGGCGCGCGGGTAATACCAGGCGCGCTGCCAGTCGCCGACCGGCTCAAACTCCGCGCCGCGCGACCGCGACCACTCGTGCAGAGGCGAAAGGCGCTCGGGCATCAGAAAGTCGTCCAACTCGCGGCCGGCGAAAGCCGCGAGAGTCACAGGCGTGTAGGGCGGGCGATAAGTTGTCGCTCCGATCTCGGACATCGCCACGCCGCGCGCGCGCGACACAATGTCAATCGCGTTCACATTCGCAAGTTTGCCCTGGTCGGTCGCCATGCCGGTTGTCGTGTAGCGTTTGACATGTTCAATAGACTCGTAGCCCTCGCGGACAGCGAGTTCAAGGTCTTTCGCGGTCGCGTCGTTCTGGTAATCAACGAAGGCGCGGGCGCGTCGGTGTCGTCTCGTGTCAATGATCCGTATCGGTCCGTTGTTGCGCTGTGATGAAATTTTCGCGGCGCCGTTATTGTCCCCTTTGCCGGCGCCGTTATTGTCGCCGTTGCCGGCGCCGTTATTGTCGCCGTTGCCGG
>JALCBB010000112.1 GCA_028066985.1 Alphaproteobacteria bacterium | reverse complement strand
CCTTGGCATTAGTGGGCGTTTGACTAAGACATTCACGATGTTGGCTCAAGCGAACCGCACCAACTAATGGGTGCGGGCTAGCCCGCAAAAAAATTAAAAAATAATTGACTATTAATGGACAAATAATGGTGTCAAAGAATAATTGTTTTTCATTAATTACTGATAGACAATTAATGGTGTCAATTAAGTAATTTGTTCTCTTATTAATTGGACAAATAATAGTGTCAGATAGGCTTGTAATCGGTCTAAAAATAAAATACACTGAAAATACCGAAAACCACACAAGAGTCAGCGTGACACCATGCTCCGCTTCGCCTTCTCCCGGCTCCTCGTTGCCATCCCGACGCTCTTTCTGGTCATCACCGCCGCCTTTTTTCTCATGCGCGCCGCGCCCGGCGGCCCCTTTGACACCGAACGCCCGCTCCCGCCCGAGATAGAGCGCAACATCCGCGCCGCCTACGACCTGGACAAACCCCTTCTCCATCAATACACGATTTACCTCTCTAAAGTCCTGCGCGGCGACCTCGGCCCCTCCATCAAGATTCAGGACTTCACGGTCAACGACCTCATCGCCCAGGGAGCGCCCGCCTCAATCCAGATCGGACTCAGCGCGATCATCCTCGCCTTTGTCCTCGGCACGCTCCTCGGCACTCTCGCCGCCTTAAGACACAACTCCTCCGCCGATTTTTCTGTGATGACGCTTGCGATGATTGGCATTGTCATTCCGAATTTTGTGATGGCGCCGCTGCTGTCGCTTTTTTTCGGTGTCTATCTGGACTGGCTGCCGACCTCCGGATGGGGCGATGGCGGCGAACTGCAATACCGCATCCTGCCGATCACGGCGCTTGCGCTGCCGCAGATAGCGTATATTGCGCGCCTGACGCGCGGCAGCATGATAGAGACGCTCAACGCGAACTACATCCGCACCGCGCGCGCCAAAGGACTGCCCGAGCGCGCCGTCATCATCCGCCACGCGCTCAAGGGAGCGCTGCTGCCGGTCGTCTCGTATCTCGGTCCGGCGATGGCGTTTGTGCTGACTGGCTCGGTCGTGATTGAGACTATTTTCAGCATTCCCGGCATCGGCCGCTATTTCATCAACGCCGCTCTCAACCGCGACTATCCCCTCGTGATGGGAGTCGTGATTGTCTTCGCGCTTTTCATCATCACGCTGAATTTTCTTGTTGACATCGCCTACGGATACCTTGACCCGAAACTCCGCACGCAGCACGCGAAGCGATGAACACGAAGCCGTCCGCCGCGACCCTTGAGGCTGCCCTCAACGCGCCGCGCGTCCACGGACGCGGTGTCTGGGGAGACGCCGCCCGCCGCCTTTTCCGCAACAAGGCGGCGGTTGCGTCTATGGTGGTGCTGGCGGTGATTGTTTTGCTGGCGGTGTTTGCGCCGTGGCTTTCGGTCTACGCGATTGACGACATTGACTGGGACAACATTCAGGCGCCGCCCGACTTCGCGGCGCGCCACTGGTTCGGCACTGACGGCAACGGACGCGATTTATTCGTCCGTACGCTTTACGGCGGCCGCGCGTCGCTCGCGGTCGGCGTTCTGGCGACGGCGGTGAGTCTTGTGATTGGCGTGGCGTACGGCTCTGTCGCGGGCTACATCGGCGGACGCGTTGACACTGTGATGATGCGTTTTGTTGATGTTATGTATTCGCTGCCGTTCATGTTTTTTGTGATTGTGCTTGTGGCGGTGTTCGGGCGCAATTTCATTTTGATTTTTGTGGCGATCGGCGCGGTTGAGTGGCTGACGATGGCGCGCATTGTGCGCGGCCAGACTCTTTCCATCAAACGCCGCGAGTTTGTGGAGGCGGCGCATGCGATCGGTGTTCCGAGTCACCGCATTATTCTGCGTCATACGCTGCCGAATGTTCTGGGTCCGGTGATTGTTTACGCGACATTGACGGTGCCGCAGGTGATATTGATTGAGAGTTTTCTGTCGTTTCTGGGTCTCGGCATTCAGGAGCCGTTGAGCAGCTGGGGTGTTTTGATATCCGAGGGCGCGAAGGTGATTGAGGTCGCGCCGTGGATGCTGATTTTCCCCGGTTTATTTCTTGCGGTCACGCTTTTCTGTTTTAATTTCATCGGCGACGGCATGCGCGACGCCCTTGACCCGAAAGACCGATGACGGCGCCGCCGCTTTTGCGCGTTGAGAATCTGGTCACGCGTTTTGACACGCCTGACGGCGAGGTGCGCGCGGTGAACGGGGTGAGTTTTGATCTTGAGCGCGGCGACAGTTTGGGGATTGTGGGCGAGTCTGGTTCGGGCAAGACGCAGTTATTCATGAGTCTGACGGGACTTCTCGCGCGCAACGGACGCGCGTCGGGCAGCGCGCTCTTTGACGGTCGCGATCTTCTGACCTTGACGCCGCGCGCGATGAACGAGGTTCGCGGCGTGCGGATTTCCATCATTTTTCAGGATCCGATGACTTCGCTCAATCCGTATCTGCGGATTTCGCGTCAGATGACCGAGGTCTTGACGGAGCATCGCGGCATGTCGCGGAAGGCGGCGCGTTTGCGCGGCATTGAGTTGCTTGAGCGTGTCGGCATTCCGAACGCGGAGGCGCGATTTCGGGGATACCCGCATGAATTTTCGGGCGGGATGCGGCAGCGGATCATGATTGCGATCGCGCTTTTATGCGACCCGCAGATTTTGATTGCCGATGAACCGACGACCGCGCTTGATGTCACGGTTCAGGCGCAGATTCTGGATCTTTTGCGCGACTTGCGCCGTGAATTCGGCACGGCGGTGGTGATGATCACGCATGATCTTGGAGTCGTGGCGGGATTGTGCGAGCGCGTTCTGGTTTTATACGCCGGACGGGTTGTTGAGAGCGGCGATGTTGACGACATTTTTCACGACGCCCGCCATCCGTACACCGAGGGACTTCTGCGTTCCATGCCGCGGCTTGACGAGGCGCGCGGCGAGGCGTTGCATGCCATTCCCGGCCAGCCGCCGGACTTGCAGGCGTTGCCG
The DNA here is from genome assembly GCA_028066985.1 of Alphaproteobacteria bacterium. GTDB lineage: Bacteria > Pseudomonadota > Alphaproteobacteria > JALCBB01 > JALCBB01 > JALCBB01. The sequence goes on along the minus strand of JALCBB010000112.1, from coordinate 2,843 downwards.
CGCGGCTGTGCGTATCGCGCGCGTTGCGGGTATGTCCGCGATGTTTGTTCGGAGGCGGTGCCGCCGCTGGAGTCGTTCGCGCCGCGCCGTGCGGCGGCGTGTTACCGCGTTTCGTCGTGAGGGGAGGGGATTATGTCGGACATTAAACAGAACAGCGACGGTGACGGCGCCGGCGACAGCGACAGCGACGGCGCCGGAGAGACACTTGTTGCGGCGCCGATTTTGCGGGTTCGTGATTTATCGGTTGAGTTTTCGGTGCCGTCTGCCGACGGCATTTTCGGCGGACGCCGCGCTTTGACGGCGGTGAACGGCGTCAGTTTTGATCTTCACGCGGGCGAGACATTGGGAGTTGTGGGCGAGTCGGGCTGCGGGAAGTCTACGCTGGCGCGGGCGATTTTGCAGTTGCTGCCTGCGAGTCGGGGCGAGGTTGTGTGGATGGGCGAGGATTTGGTAGGACATCCTGGTTTGCGCGAGCGGCGCCGGGATTTGCAGATTATTTTTCAGGATCCGCTTGCGAGTTTGAATCCGCGGATGACGGCGGGCGACATTGTTGCGGAGCCGCTTCGCACGCATCGCGGTGAAATTGGACGCGCGGAGCGTCGCCGTCTTGTGGCTGAGATGTTTGAGCGTGTGGGTTTGTCGCCTGTGATGGTTAATCGTTATCCGCATGAGTTTTCTGGCGGACAGTGCCAGCGCATAGGGATTGCGCGTGCGATGATATTGCGCCCGCGTTTGATTTTGTGTGACGAGCCTGTGTCGGCTTTGGATGTGTCTATTCAGGCGCAGATAGTGAATCTGCTGGAGGACTTGCAGCGCGAGTTTGGCATGGCTTTGATTTTCATCAGCCATGATTTATCGGTGGTGCGGCATATTTGTCATCGGGTGATGGTGTTGTATCTGGGGCGTGTGGTGGAGGTGGCGGAGCGCGACATTTTGTATCGGTCTCCGCGGCATCCGTACACGCGGGCGTTGATGTCGGCGGTGCCGATACCGGATCCGCGGATTGAGCGCGAGCGGCGGCGTGTAGTTTTGGAGGGAGACTTGCCGAGTCCGTTGGACCCGCCGTCGGGGTGTATATTTCGGGGGCGTTGCAGTTATGCGCGGTCGCGGTGTGCGGAGGAGGTGCCTGTTTTGGAGGAGTTGGGGGGTCAGAGCGTGGCGTGCCATTTCCACAACGACATTTAATTAGGGGACAAAAATTAGGAGACAGACGAAGAGCGATATCTGGCATTAGTAAGAGTTAACTTTAGACTCTTAATGTAGCCGCTCAAGCGAACCGCACCCACTGATGCCCGCAGGCGCTGCCTGCAAAAAAATTAAAAATTAATTTGACTTATTATGTAAGCGCAGTTAATTATTACACTATGACAGGCAAACTCCACGGCGCCTTTACCGCGATGGTCACCCCGTTCTCCGAGGACGGGAAAACTCTGGACGAAAAAGCCCTCGCCGGTTTCATTGAATGGCAGATCTCCGAAGGCATCAACGGCCTCGTCCCCTGCGGCACCACAGGCGAATCCCCGACGCTCTCCCCCGACGAACACGATCGCGTTGTCGCCGTCACCGTTGAAGTCGCCGCCGGACGCGTTCCCGTCGTCGCCGGCACCGGCTCAAACTCAACCGCCGAAGCCGTCGCCCGCACCCGGCACGCCGAAACAAACGGAGCCGACGCCGCGATGCTCGTCACGCCCTACTACAACAAGCCGAGCCAGGAGGGAATGATTCAGCACTTCGAGGCTGTCCTTGATGCGACTGAAAAAATTCCGATCATCATCTACAACATCCCCGGACGCTCCATCGTGGACTTCCAGAACGAGTCGCTGCGCCGGCTGCTGCATCATCCGCGTCTTGTCGGCATTAAAGACGCGACGCAGGACCTCGTGCGTCCGGCTCTTCTGCGTCAAATCCTCGCCGAAGAAGGACGCGCGGACGACTTCTCCCAATTTTCGGGCGAGGACCCGACCGCCGTCGCCTTTCTCGCGCAGGGCGGACACGGCTGCATTTCGGTCAGCGCGAATGTCGCGCCCGCGTTCTGCGCCGAGCAGCAGGAAAAGTGGCGGCGCGGCGACATTTCCGGCGCGCAGTCGCTTGACGCGCGTCTTCAGCCGTTGCATGGGGCGATGTTCTGCTCGCCGTCGCCGGGTCCCGCGAAGTATGCGCTTTCTCTCGGCGGACGAATGACGGCGGCGGTGCGTCTGCCGGTGTCGCCGCCGGGCGAGGCGGAGCGCGAGCGTATCCGCGCGGCGCTGTCGTCTCTTTAGCGGAGTGCCTTAGTTGGCGCGGCGGTCGGAGGACGCGGGGGCGAAGGTGATCGCGCGCAATCGGCGCGCGTCCTACGACTATGATCTCGGCGAGTCGCTTGAGGCGGGGCTTGTGCTGCGCGGCTCGGAGGTGAAGGCGTTGCGGGCTGGACATGCGTCGTTGTCGTCGTCGTGGATAGGCGAGAGCGGGGGCGAGTTGTTTTTATTTTCCACGCGGATAGGGGAGTATGCGCCCGCGAGTCAGTTCGGACATGAGCCGATGCGTCCGCGGAAGTTGCTGGTGCATAGTCGCGAGCGGCGGAAGTTGCTGCGGGAGATTGGGCGGCGCGGGATGACTTTGGTTCCGCTTTCGCTTTATTTTAACCGGCGTGGTCTGGTGAAGATATCGCTGGCGCCGGGACGCGGACGGCGCACGCGTGATCGCCGTGAGAACATTAAGGAGCGTGACTGGAAGCGCCGCCGCCAGCGCCTGTTATCCCGTTAGGGATTAATCAGGAGACAGACGAAGTGCGATCTTTGGCATTAGTGGGAGTTTGACTAAGACATTCACGATGTCGGCTCAAGCGAGCGATGCCGGCAGAT
>JALCBB010000111.1 GCA_028066985.1 Alphaproteobacteria bacterium | reverse complement strand
GCTCGCTTGAGCCAGCATCGTGAATGTCTTAGTCAAACTCCCACTAATGCCAGAGACCGCACCATGGAAAGTCCCTTAAGAGCAGGCTTTTGGCATTAGTGAGAGTTAACTTTGGATTATTAACAATAGACGCTCAAGCGAACAGCACCCACTTAAGCCTGCAGGCGCCGCCTGCTTTTTGCGGGCTAGCCCGCGGGCATCAGTTGGCATCGCTCGCTTGAGCCGGCATCGTGAATGTCTTAGTCAAACTCCCACTAATGCCAAAGATCGCGCTTCGTCTGTCCCTTAATTCGGGCGCCGTTAATCCAGCCCCCGAATCAAGCCTCACTCCCCTCCCGAAAATATAAAACGACCCAGCAAGTCAACCAGACTCACCGATCCCTGCGTATGCAAAATCTCACCCCCGTCGCCAATCATCTCCAAAGAACCGCCAGGAGATAAACTCACATGCGCACCCCCCAGCAAACCATCCGCCGATATCCGCGCCGAAGTGTCCACAGGCAAACCCACATCGCCGGATATCTCCATCTCCAGAATCGCGAAATATGTCTCCGAATCCAGACGCTGACCACGAACCTGTCCCACCCGCACACCAGACATACGAACCTCGCTCCCGCGACTCACGCCAGACACATCGTCAAACTCCGCCGTCACCAGATAATAATCCCCCACACCGCCCCCGGAAGTGCTCCGCAAGCCAAACGACAAGAACAACACCGCCGCCAAAATCACGACCGCGCCCGTCGTCACCTCCAGCAATCGCGCCGACTTAACCATCACAGATCACCCCGCGTGTCCGCAGACCCCGGCTCCCACGCCTCGTAATCGCCCGTCGCCGAACGCCGGGAATCGCCGCCCATCCGATGTCCGCGCGGCAGACGCACCCCCGACACCGGAGACACCTCCTCCGCGCCCCCAGGCAAATCACCCGTGTGATGCAGCCACGCCCCCCAGCCCGGCGGCAAGCCAGGAACCTCGCCACGCCCCAGACCGCGCCGTCCGCCGCCGTAAACGACCCAGCGCCGCTCGCTCACCTCGCCCGTGCCGCGCCGTCCGCGCGAACGCGCCGCATAATAACGGTTGCCCTCGCCGTCCTCGCCGACCAGTCGTCCGCCAAACTGAAATCTCAACAAATTCACAGCCGAATCCCCATAAGACACCCCCCGACCCCCAAAATACCCCAATTTCCGCCCGATGCCAAGGACACCAGAATACACCAGTCCTAGCCGTCCGAAAAAAATTAACCCCTACATATTGACGCGCCGTCGGCGGCAGGGTATTCTCTGATTCCCGCCGCGCCCCAGGGCAAAGCAGGAAACACACAAAGTCGCCGTCCGCGCGCTGGTCGTGTCGCAGCCATGTCTGTGTCATGCGTCCGCCGCGACAAACAAAGCGCAGCGACGACAGCGTGTGAATGTCGCTCGTCACTCTTTAAACACTGCAGGAACCGCAGGGGATCAGAAAATGCAATTCCACCGCCGCAACACCGCCAAAGGACAAAACCCCTTCCGCGACATCCCCTTTCACCAAACCTCGTGCAGTATCAAAAATCCGAACGGCACCGTCGTCTTCAAAGCCGACAACATCACCGTCCCGCAAAAGTGGAGCGGCGTCTCCGTTGAAATCCTCGCGCACAAGTACTTCCGCAAGCGCGGCGTGCCGGCGAAACTCGTCGCCGTCGCCGAGGAGGGCGTTCCCGAATTCCTGCAGCGCTCGGTCGCCGACAAAAACGCCCTCGCCGAACTTCCCGAAAATCAGCGGACACACGGAGAAACCGACGCCCGCCAGGTCTTCCGCCGCCTCGCAGGCACCTGGACATACTGGGGATGGAAAGCCGGCGTCTTCAACTCCGAAGACGACGCCCACGCCTTCTACGACGAAATCCAGTTCGCCCTCGCCAGTCAGGGCGCCGCGCCGAACTCGCCGCAGTGGTTCAACACAGGACTGCACTGGGCTTACGGCATTGAAGGGCCGCCCCAGGGACACTTCTGGTGGGACGAAAAAACCGGCGCCGTCGCGCCGTCCGCGAACGCGTATGAGCGTCCGCAGCCGCACGCGTGTTTTATTCAGTCCATCAACGACGACCTCGTCGGCAGGGGCGGCATCATGGACCTCTGGCAGCGCGAGGCGCGGCTCTTCAAATACGGCAGCGGCAGCGGCACCAACTTCTCAGACCTGCGCGGCGCCGGCGAGCCGCTCTCCGGAGGCGGCAAGTCGTCCGGCCTGATGTCGTTTCTGCAGATCGGCGACCGCGCCGCCGGCGCCATCCGCTCCGGCGGCACCACGCGCCGCGCCGCCAAAATGGTCACCCTGGACGCCGACCATCCCGACATTGAAGACTATGTTGAATGGAAATGGCGCGAAGAGCAGAAAGTCGCCGCGCTCGTCGCGGGATCAATGGTCTGCAAGCGGCACCTTGAAAGCATCTTCAACGCCGCCCGCCTCCTCGCCGACGAACGCGAGAAACTCAACGGCGAAGGCCGGAACTCTCCGTCTCTGAAGAAACTCGGCGCGAACCTGCAGAAGGCGATGCGCCGGGCGAAGCAGAACCATGTCCCCGAGAACTACATCCTGCGCGCCGTGCGCATGGCCGAACTCGGCGCCGACAACTTCAACTTCAGAACCTTTGACACCGACTGGGACGCCGAAGCCTATCGCTCCGTTTCGGGACAGAACTCCAACAACTCGGTGCGCCTGCCGAACGACTTCCTCAAAGCCGTGGAACAGGACGACACCTGGGAACTCACCAACCGCACCGACGGCGCCGTCGCCAGAACAATGCGCGCCCGCGACCTCTGGAAAAAAATCACCTGGGCGGCGTGGAACTCGGGCGACCCCGGCGTGCAGTTTGATACCACGATCAACGAGTGGCACACCTGTCCGGCGAGCGGCGCGATTCGGGCGTCAAACCCGTGCTCGGAGTATATGTTCCTGGACGACACCGCGTGCAACCTCGCGTCCCTCAACCTGCTGAACTTTCTGGACGACAACGGCGCCTTTGACACCGACGGCCTCGCATACGCGACGCGCCTCTGGACGACCGTCCTTGAGATTTCGGTGACGATGGCGCAGTTTCCGTCCGCGGAGATCGCCGAGCGCTCGTGGCGTTTCCGCACGCTCGGTCTCGGCTACGCCAACCTCGGCGCGCTGCTGATGAGCCTCGGGCTGCCGTATGACTCCCGCCGCGGACGCGGACTCGCCGCCGCCGTCAGCGCGCTCCTCGGCGGCGTCGCCTGGAAGACCTCGGCGGAACTCGCCCGCGACCTCGGACACTTCAACGCCTTCCCTGAAAATCGCGACGCGATGCTGCGCGTGCTGCGAAACCACCGCCGCGCCGTCGCCGGAGAAACCGAGGGCTACGAGGACATCTCCATTCTGCCGGTGCCGCTTGTCGCCGACGACTGCGTTGTCGCCGGCCTCAACGACGCCGCCCTTCAGGCGTGGGACGCCGCGCTCTCCGTCGGCGAGCGGCACGGCTTTCGCAACGCGCAGACGACCTGCATCGCGCCGACCGGCACCATCGGACTCGTCATGGACTGCGACACCACCGGCATTGAGCCGCACTTCGCCCTGATGAGCCAGAAAAAACTCGCGGGCGGCGGATATTTCAAGATCATCACGCGCTCGGTGCCGCGCGCGCTGGAGTCGCTGGGCTACGACGCCGCCCAGCGCGAGACGATAGAGCGTTATGTCATCGGACATGCGTCTCTTAAGAACGCGCCCGGGGTTAATCACGACTCCCTGCGCGAGAAGGGCTTTGACGACGGCACCCTCGCCGCGATGGAAGCCGAACTCAAGGACGCCTATTCCATTCTGTTCGTCTTCAATCGCTGGAGTCTCGGCGACGACTTCTGCCGCGACCGTCTCGGCCTGACGGACAACGAACTCGCCGACCCGAATCTGAACCTTCTCGCGCGTCTCGGCTTTTCTTCGCGCGAGATTGAGGCGGCCGACCGTTACTGCTGCGGCGCCGGCACGCTTGAGGGCGCGCCCGGACTGCGCGACGAGCATCTCGCGGTTTTTGACTGCGCCAATCGGTGCGGACGCGACGGCGTTCGTTTTCTGTCGGTGGAGAGTCATGTTGACATGGTGGCGGCGGTGCAGCCGTTCGTGTGCGGCAGTATTTCCAAGACGATCAACCTGCCGAATTCGGCGACCGCGGACGACTGTCACAACGCCTACATTCGCTCCTGGAAGAGCGGACTTAAAGCCAACGCGCTTTATCGCGACGGCGCCAAGTTGTCGCAGCCGTTGAGCGCGGCCTTTCTTGTTGACCTTGAAGACGAGGACGAGGATGTCGCCTTCGCCGAGAAGATCATAGACGCGCCGCAGACCGAGCGTGTCACGGCGCTGGCGACGGCGCTGGCGCAGAACGCGCTGGCGCGCGGCGTGCGCGACGCCCTGCCGTCGCGGCGGAGCGGTTATACGCAGAAGGCGTCGGTGGGCAACCACAAAATTTATCTTCGCACCGGCGAGTATCAGGACGGCCGTCTCGGCGAGATTTTCGTTGACATGCACAAGGAGGGCGCCGCCTTTCGCAGTCTGATGAACAATTTCGCGATCGCGGTGTCGCTCGGTCTGCAGTACGGGGTGCCGCTTGAGGAGTATGTCGAGGCGTTCACCTTCACGCGTTTCGAGCCTTCGGGTTCGGTGCGCGGCAACGACTTCATCAAGAACGCGACTTCGGTGCTGGACTACATTTTCCGCGAGTTGTCGGTGAGTTATCTCAAGCGTTCTGATCTGGCGCAGGTGGTTCCCGACGACATGCTGCCCGACACGATCGGGCAGGGCAAGGAGGAGAAGAAGTCGGGCGAGTCTGTCGGGTATTCGCGGCGCGGTCTGTTTGTTGTGTCCGGCGGACGCGACGGCGGGGCGGCGGAGGAGTCGTCCGTGCGCGAGCAGGCTGTGCTTCGGGCGGAGGGACAGGTCGCCGAGCGCGGCGAGGTGACGGCGGCGATGCAGGGCGGCGCGGGCGAGGTTGTGGCGGGTGTCGCGGTTGGTGTCGGGGGAGTGGTTTCGTCGGGCGGCGGTGTGAGTTCTTCGGCGCATGCTCGTGAACTTGGTTTTTCGGGCGACGCGTGTCAGTCGTGCGGTAATTTCACGCTTGTTCGCAGCGGGACATGCCAGTATTGTCGGACTTGCGGCGCGACGACGGGCTGCTCGTGATTAAAAAACGACGGGAGACTTTGAGATGAGCGAGACGCCTGAGGACAGACTTGCCGCGCTGGGTGTGGAGTTGCCAGAGTTGCCGTCGGCTTTGGCGAATTATCTTCCGATTTTGCGGGCGGGGGAGATGCTTTATTTGTCGGGGCAGTTGCCGCGGCGGGCGGACGGTTCGTTTGTGTATGTCGGGAAGTTGGGGGGCGGTGTGTCTCTGGATGACGGGGTATTGGCGGCGCGGATGTGCGCGGTGAATATTATTTCTTTGTTGAAGGCGACGGTGGGGGAGTTATCGCGTGTGGAGCGCGTGGTGAAACTGGGGGTATTTGTGGCGAGTGTTCCGGAGTTTGTGGAGCAGCCTGTGGTGGCGAACGGGGCGTCGGATCTGGTGGGGGAGGTTTTTGGCGAGAGGGGTGCTCATGCGCGGACGGCTGTGGGCGTTGTTTCTCTGCCCGGGGATGCTTGTGTAGAGATAGACGCGACCGTCCTCGTCAAACCATAAGAACCCTTCGACGACCTGCCCCTGGCATTAGTGGGAGTCTGACTAAGACATTCACGATGCTGGCTCAAGCGAGCGATGCCAGCAGATGGGTGCGGGCTAGCCCGCAAAAAATAAATTAAAAATTAAATAGACAATTTAAGGGGTCAATTAAATCGGCGTGCGGCCCCTGGCATTAGTGGGAGTCTGACTAAGACATT
>JALCBB010000110.1 GCA_028066985.1 Alphaproteobacteria bacterium | reverse complement strand
CTAGCCCGCAAAAAAAATTAAAATTAAATAGACAATTTAAGGGGTCAATTAAATCAATTGCCTTTTCATTAATAGACAATAAATGGTGTCTATTAAATAAATTATTTTTCATTAATTAAATAATAAACAATTAATGTGTTAAAAAGAGATTTATTCTGTTAATTATTAATAGACAATTAATGGGGTCAAAAAGTAATTGCTATTCATTAATTACTGATAGACAATTAAATGCCAGAGACAGCGCTTCGCCGTCCCTTTTTAATAAATATCATCCTCGTCAGGCGGCGGCGGCTCCTCAACACCATCATAATTACCAAACCGCGTGGAAATCCCGTCAAAATGCAAACGCACCACCCCCTCACCACCATGCCGATGCTTCGCCACCGTCAACTCCGCCAGATTCAGCGTCTCCTCCAAACGCTCCTCATGCCGCGCCACCCGCCGCTCATACGACGAATCCGACTCGTTGTCCCGCCGCGATTCAACCGGCGCCTTCGTCAGATAATAATGCTCGCGATACAAAAACATCACGATGTCCGCGTCCTGCTCGATCGTCCCCGAATCCCGCAGATCCGACAACGCCGGACGCTTGTTCTCCCGCCCCTCCACCGCCCGCGACAACTGCGACAACGCCAGCACCGGCACATCCAGATCTTTCGCGAGCACCTTCAGCCCGCGCGTGATCTCCGCGACCTCCTGCACCCGGTTCTCGCGACGCCCCCCCGGCTGCAGCAACTGCAGATAATCCACCACGATCAGATCAAGACTCCCGACCTTCCGCTTCAGCCGCCGCGACCGCGAACGAATTGATCCGATAGTACTCTCGCCGGAATCATCCACATAAAGACGCAACGGCTCCAGCCGCCGCGACGCGTCATGAATATTTTGAAACTGCCGGTTGTCAACCTGTCCTGTCCGCATCGCCAGCGCCTCAACCGATGACAATGTAGCCAGCAGCCGCCGCGCCAACTGCTCGTGCGACATCTCCAGCGAGAAAAACGCGACCGTGCCGCCGCTATCGCCGATCCGCGACTCCGCGACATTAAGCGCGATAGTCGTCGCGAGCGCGGTCTTCCCCATTCCGGGACGGCTCGCCAGTATCAGCAGATCCGAGCGATAAAACCCGCCCAGTATCCGCTCCAGGTCGCGCAGCCCCGATGACACCGGCACCGCGCTCGGCTCTTTGTTGCGGACATCCTCAATCCATTTGACCGCGCGCGTCACGCCGCTGCTCAGCAACTCAAGACGACCATGCAACTCGCCCGTGTCGCTCAACTGAAACAGCCGTTCCTCAAGCCGTTCCAACTGCTGTTCCGCCGTCTCTTCCGGCTCCGGACGCAAAGCCGTGCGCATTGAATGTTCCGACAACTCCGCGAGCCGCCGCCGCATGTGCGCGTCGCGCACGACGCGCGCGTAGTCGCGCAGGTCTGACAACTGCACCCACGACTCCTGCAACTCCTGCAGAAACGGCAGACCGCCGTACGCCTCAAGTTCGTCGTCGTCCGCGAAACTGTCGGCGAGGGTCGCGGCGTTGGCGAGCCGCTGATTTGCGAACAGCCGCGCGCAGGTGTCGTAGAGACGACCCAGGAGCGGAACCGAAAAATGCTCGCCCTGAACGAGGTCTTCAATATCTATCAGCGCCTCGTTGTTTGCGAGCACTCCGGAGATGATCGCGAGTTCGGCGCCTTCGTGCGTCGGCAGAAGGCGCGAGGCGGCGTCGTCGGAAACGACAGCGCCATCGGAAGCGGCGGAGGAGTCGGCGAGCGTCATAAAGAATAAAATGCCACATTTCCCGGACAACGCCGAAGAAAAGTCGGGGAGAAATCACAGTCGCGCGAAAATCACAACATATAGCGGCGCGACGGCGACGCTAGCGATACATATAGTCGCGCGTCACCGGCACTGTGTCGGCGTGAAGGGGCGGAGTCATCTGAATTTGTCCGACCGCCATCGGAATATGCCGAAACGCCGCCGCCGTCCCGAGAAAATACAGCGACCACATGCGATAGAGCCGCTCGTCGTAGAGTTCCAGCACGCGCTCGCGGTTTGCGGCGAAACGCTCGTGCCATGCTTCAAGGGTGCGCGCGTAATGCAGGCGCCAGATTTCGGTATCGGTCACGAACAACCCTGCGCGCAGCGAGTGATGCGTGACATCCGACAGCGACGGAATCTGTCCGCCCGGAAAAATATATTTCAAAATGAACGGATCGCCGCGCAGTGTTTTCGGCGTCAGCGTCACAATGGAGTGCAGCAGCGCCACGCCGTCGTCGCGCAGAAGCCGCCGCACGCAGTCAAAGTACTCGGCGTAATTTCCGGCGCCGACATGTTCAAACATTCCGACGGAGACGATTCTGTCAAAGTCGCCGGTCTGGTGGCGATAGTCGCGCAGGTGAAAGCGACACGCGCCGCCGACTCCCGCCTCCTCGGCGCGCGCGGACGCTATCGCGTGCTGTCGCTGCGAGAGCGTGATGCCCTCCACGATAGCGCCGTGATCGCGCACGAGTTCAATAGCGAGTCCGCCCCATCCGCTGCCGATGTCCAGCACGCGCAGTCCCGGCCGTGTCAGGCGCAGTTTCGCGGCGATGTGCCGGCGTTTCGCGGCTTGAGCCTCTTCCAGGGTATTGACGCCTTCGCCCCAGTATCCGCAGGAGTACTGCCGGTCGGAGTCGAGGAAGAGTTCATAGAAGTCGTCTTTGAGGTCGTAGTGCCGCGCGACATTGCGTCCCGCGCGCGGCGGACGGTTGCGCGTCCGAAGCAGCGGGTCTAAGAACGACAGAAACGGCGGCAGGTGCATGTATAATTTGTCGGCGTCGCTGCCGGCGTTGGAGAAGATCAGCGTGAAGAGGTCGGAGAGGCTGCCTTTCTCCAGGGTGATTTCGCCGTTCATGTATCCTTCGGCGAACGCGAGCACCGGACGCAGGGCCATCCGCCGCGCGGCGCGCGAGTTATGAAAGAGGACGGTGACTTCGGGCGGCGCGCCGTCGCCGAAGGTGAGGGCGCCGGACTTATCGGCGATCACGCAGTGCAGCGTGCCGTGTCGTATCAGGTTTTTGAGAAAGCGCTCCATGACGGATCAGCGCTCCGTTTCTGTTTCCTCTGCTCCCTCGCCCGCCGCCGCCGTTTCATCGGAGACATTGACGGTCGCGGCCTCCGTCGCATTTTCAGTCGTCATTTCGGACGACTCATCCGCCGTCGTTTCAGCGGAGGCATTGACGGTCGCCGTTTCAGCGGAGACATTGACGGTCGCGGCCTCCGTCGCATTTTCAGTCGTCATTTCGGACGACTCATCCGCCGTCGTTTCAGCGGAGGCATTGACGGTCGCGTTCTCCGTTGACTTTTCCGCCGCCGTCTCTGTCTCCTTCGCGGCGAAAACATCATCGGCGGAGTCGGACGGCTCTCTGCTCTCGCGCAATTGATCCGCCGCCTCCGACTCATTGCGCGCGATATTCACTGTGATCTCGGCGCCGACCTCGGCGTGAAAGCGCAGCCGCACCGGAAAGAGTCCGACCATTTTGATGGCGCGTTCCAGTGTGATTTCGCTGCGCGCGACGGTGTATCCGTGTTCGCCGAGGGCGGCGGCGACATCGCGCGCGGTCACCGAGCCGTAGAGGTGTCCGCTTTCTGCGGCGCGGCGGATGATTTCCAGCGTCATTCCGCTCATTGCCGACGCCCGTGACGCGGCGTTGTCGCGGCGTGACGCGTTCTGCTGCTCGTAATGCTCGCGGCGCGCGGCGTAGTGCGCCTCGTTTTCGGGAGTCGCGCGCAGCGCCTTTCCGAACGGCAGCAGGTAGTTGCGCGCGAATCCGGGGCGCACCTGCACGGTCTCGCCGGGCCCCCCGAGGTTTTCCACCGACTCCGTGAGGATGACCTTCATCGTGACGCTCCCTGATGCCCGCCGCGGGTTGTGTAGGGCAGCAGTCCGAGGAAGCGCGCGCGCTTGATTGCCTGCGCGAGTTCGCGCTGTTTTTTCGGCGACACCGAACTGATGCGGCTCGGAATGATTTTGCCCTGATCCGAGATGTATCGCTGCAGCAGTTTGATGTCTTTGTAGTCGGGCTGCGGCGCGCCGGGACGCGAAAACGGACAACTTTTCTGCCAGCGTCCGTTGCGGCCGCGCTGCTGCGGCCCCTGTGTGACGACTTCAAATCTCATGTGTCGGACTCCTTGGACTCGGCGCCGGTGTCAGCGTCATTGTCAGCATCAGCGCCAGTGTTGGCATCAGCGTTGGCATCAGCGTCAGCGTTGGCGTCAGAGACAGCGCCGGTGTCGGCGGACTCGGAAACGGCGCCGCTTTTTTTGTCCCCGTCATTGTCGCTGTTGTTGTCCCCGTCGTTGTTTTCGGAGACGGCGGCGGCGGCGACAGCGACGGCGGCGGTGTTGTTGTTTCCGTTGTTGCGGGCGCGGGTTTCTTTTTCGCCGCCCTTGTTGTCGGACTTGTTGTCGGACTTGTCGCCGTTGTCGTCGGTTTTATCCTCGGACTTGCGCGGCACCATTGGCGAGGGAGTGTCTCCGTGCTGTTTGACGCGCACGGTGAGGTAGCGCAGGATTTCGTCGTCGTATCGGAGACGACTTTCCATTTCCGACATTGCGGCGGGAGGCGAGTCGAGGCAGAGCATCACATAGTGCGCGCGCTGACTTTTCTTTATCGGAAACGAGAGGTTTCGCAGTCCCCACAGTTCGTGACCGACCATGGTGCCGCCGTGCTGTTCAATCAGTTTGCCGTATGACAGCGCCAGTTCTTCCACGCGTTCGGCGCGCGCGTCGGGGCGCACGAGGAGGACGGATTCGTAAAGCGTCATTTTCTTTCCTTGTGGTCTTGGACGCCACGGGTTTGCGGTGTCCGGTGCGTCTGCCGTGTGCGGGGCAGAAAGGACATGTGAGAATCCGAGGGTAGCGGGTGTTTTGGGTTTTGGCAAGCGGTTTTTTCTTTCGCGTCTCTTTCGCGGAGGCGGGCGGATTTGCTAGGGTGGGGGCGGGGGTTTTTTTGGGACGAGCGGCGGACAGGGGCAGGACTTTGGAAAATTTAGCCTTTTTATTTCCGGGGCAGGGCAGCCAGGCGGTTGGCATGGGACGCGACCTTTGCGGGGCTTTCCCTGCGGCGCGCCGTGTTTTTGAGGAGGTTGACGATGCGCTGTCGGAGTCTTTGTCGCGCCTGATTTTTGAGGGTCCTGCCGAGGCGCTGGATCAGACGGAGAACACGCAGCCTGCATTGATGGCGGTGAGTCTGGCGGTGATGCGTGTTTTGGAGGACGAGTTAGGCGACGCGTTGCGCGTTAGTTTTGCGGCGGGACATTCGCTGGGCGAGTATTCGGCGTTGGCTTCGTTCGGGGTGTTTGGTGCGGGTGTGGCGGCGCGACTTTTGCGTTTGCGCGGACGCGCGATGCAGGAGGCGGTTCCTGCGGGCGAGGGTGGCATGTCGGCGGTGCTTGGCTTGCCGTGGTCTGATGTTGAGGAGGTTGCGCGCGATGCGGGTGCGGCGGCGTCTGCTGAGCGTGACGAGTTGCGGATTTGTGTTCCTGCGAATGACAATGCGGACGGACAGGTTGTGATTTCGGGACATACTGACGCGCTTGGGATTGCGGAGCGTTTGGCGGACGAGCGTGGAGCGCGACGGTGTGTGAGGTTGCGGGTGTCTGCGCCGTTTCACTCTCCTTTAATGGGCTTGGCGGGAGAGGTGATGGGTCGTGAGTTGGGGGGGGTGGATTTTGGTGAGTTGCGTGTGCCTGTGGTGAGCAATGTTTTGGCTGAGGCGGTTGGTGGTGCGGGTGATTTTCGTGATTTGCTTGTGCGACAGGTGACGGCGCCGGTGCGGTGGCGCGAGTCTATGTTATTTTTGGGGGGAGGGGGCGTTGATTTTCTGGTTGAGGTGGGGGCGGGGAGG
>JALCBB010000109.1 GCA_028066985.1 Alphaproteobacteria bacterium | reverse complement strand
AAATAGTCAATTAATCTTTAATTTATTTTTTGCAGGCAGCGCCTGCGGGCATCAGTGGGTGCGGTTCGCTTGAGCGGCTGTCGTGAATGTCTTAGTCAAACGCCCACTAATGCCAGAGACCGCTCTTCGGATGTCCAGAATTTCGGCGCCGTCCCGCAAACCCCCGAATCAAAGCCAAATCACTCCACTTGCGAACAAAATCACCCCGATATACAATAAAAAAATGTCCGCCCCCAAAGCCAAAACCCCCAAAAACCCCAAAAGCCCGAAAGCCTTCGGGCAGAAAAACTGGACGCCCGAACAACTCCTCGGACTCCACAGACAAATGCTCCTCGTCAGACGCTTTGAGGAAAAAGCCGGGCAACTCTACGGCCTCGGTCTCATCGGCGGCTTCTGCCACCTCTACATCGGACAGGAAGCCGTCGTCATCGGCGCCCAGAACGCCCGCAACAAAAACGACACCCTCACCACAACATACCGCGCCCACGGACACAGCCTCGCCGTCGGCAGCAAACCCGAACTCGTCATGGCCGAACTCCTCGGCCGGCACAACGGCGTCAGCAAAGGCAAGGGCGGCTCAATGCACCTCTTCGACACCAGAAACCAGTTCTACGGCGGACACGGCATCGTCGGCGCGCCCGTCCCGCTCGCCGCCGGCCTCGCCTTCGCAATGAAATATAAAAACAAGAACGCCGTCTCCATCGTCTTCTTCGGCGACGGCGCCCTCAACCAGGGACAGGTCTACGAAACCTTCAACATGGCCGCGCTCTGGAACCTGCCGATCCTCTTCGTCATTGAAAATAACAAATACGGAATGGGCACCTCCATTGAACGCTCCTCCGCGCACCCCGAAGAACTCCACAACCGCGGCAACGCATACGGCATCAACGGCGAAAAAATTGACGGGATGGACGTCATCGCCGTCCACGACGCCGTCGCCAAAGCGCGCAGACAGATCCTCAAAAACAAAACACCCTTCATCCTCGAAGCCATGACCTACCGATACCGCGGACACTCCATGTCGGACCCCGCGAAATATCGCAGCCGCAGCGAAGTGGAGGAAGTCCGCCGGCAGCGCGACCCCATCGAGCGCTTCGCTCAGCGTCTCGCCGACGCCGGCATCGCCGACGAAAAAATCCTCAAAAACATCGACGCCGAAGTCAAAACCGAGGTCAACGCCGCCACCGAAAACGCCAAGAACTCCCCCGAACCCTCGCCCGCCGAACTCTGGACCGACATCTACAACACAAACAATCAGCACAACCTCATCCGCGTCGGCGAAAACGGCGCCTTCGCTGTTCCCGTCAACTCCGCCGACAGCCCCTGATCACACAATGGCGCACACCCTGCAAATGCCCGCGCTCTCGCCCACAATGAGCGAGGGCGTCGTCGCGAAATGGTGCAAAAATCAGGGAGAGAACTTCTCCGCCGGCGAACTCCTCGCCGAGATTGAAACCGACAAAGCCGTCATGGAACTGGAAGCCGCAGAAGACGGCGTGCTCGCCAGACTCCTCGTCAACGCCGGCGATCCGCCTGTCGCGGTCGGCGCGCCGATCGCCCTCATCCTGGAAGAAGGCGAAGACCCCGCCGCGCTGGAAAAAGTCCAGATTCAAACCGACACGGCGGAAGTCCCCGCTCCGCCGGCAGCGACAACAACACCGCCGCCGTCATCGTCACCGTCACCGTCTCCGTCGTCACCGGCGCCGGCGCCGTCGGTGGGCGCGATTGAAGTTCCTCCCGCCGCGCCGCAGGAGCCCGAGTGGTCCGGCAGCACAAAAACTCAGACCACCCGCGAAGCCCTCAGAGACGCGATGGCCGAAGAAATGCGCCGCGACGAAAATGTCTTCCTCATCGGCGAAGAAGTCGGCGAGTATCAGGGGCCGTACAAGGTCAGCGTAGACCTGCTGCAGGAATTCGGCGAGCGGCGCGTCGTAGATACTCCCATCACCGAGCACGGCTTCGCCGGACTCGCCATCGGCGCCGCCTTCTACGGACTGCGGCCGATCGTGGAATTCATGACCTTCAACTTCGCAATGCAGGCGATGGATCAGATCATCAACTCCGCCGCGAAAACGCATTACATGTCCGGCGGACAGGTCGCCGCGCCCGTCGTCTTCCGCGGGCCCAACGGCGCCGCCGCCAGAGTCGCCGCGCAACATTCGCAGTGCTACGCCTCCTGGTACGCGCATGTGCCGGGGCTTGTCGTCCTCGCGCCCGGCACCGCCGCGAGCGCGAAGGGTCTTCTCAAGAGCGCGATACGCTCCGACGACCCTGTGATCTTCCTGGAAAACGAAATTCTCTACGCGCACAGCGACCCCGTGCCGGAAGACGAGGACTTCACGCTTCCTGTCGGGCGCGCGCGGGTTATTCGTCCCGGAAGCGATGTCACTCTCACCGCCTTCTCGCTCATGATTCACCGCGCGATGGAAGCCGCCGACGAACTCGCGAAGATCGGCATCAGCGCCGAGGTCATTGATCTGCGTTCGCTCAGGCCGCTTGACCGCGAAACCATCGTCGCGTCCGTGAAGCGCACTTCGCGGCTTGTCTCCGTTGAGGAGGGCTGGGGCGTCGCCGGCATCGGCGCCGAACTTTCCGCGCTCGCCTGCGAAGGCGCCTTTGACTGGCTGGATGCTCCGCCCGCGCGCGTTTCGGGCGCCGATGTGCCGCTGCCGTATGCCGCGAATCTTGAAGCCCTCGCGCTGCCGCAGGTCGCCGACATTATCGCCCGCGTGCGCGCGCTTCTGAATCGTTAGGCTGACAACCGGCGCGCCGACCGTCGTCAATTGACAATCAACAGAACGACAGCCGACAGACCGCCCGCCGTCCATCGTCAATTAACCATCAACACATCGACAATCACCGCAACGGCAATCGTCACAAGTCATCAAAAAGACAATTAACAATTAAAAGAACGACAACCGACACGCCGATTATCGTCCCATCGTCCATCGTCAATTAACAATCAACGCATCGGCAATCGTCACATCGTCAATTGACAATCAACAGAGAGACAATGAGCAGAACGGCGGCAGAATGACAGGAATGGAAACATCCGCGCCGGAACCCCGGCAGCGCGTCAGTCCGCTCGCGCGAAGACTCGCGAAAGAAGCCGGCGTCAGTCTCGCCGGACTCGCCGGAAGCGGTCCGCACGGGCGCGTCGTCGCCGACGACATCCGCCGCGCCGCCGCCGCCGCACTCGCTCAGTCCAAATCAAACGCGACAGCCGCGAATACATCCGCCGCGCCCGCGCGAAAAACCGGTGCCGTCACTGATCCCCTCTCCGCAAAAGCCCTCGCCGACGCCCTCAAACGCGGCTACACCCTCAAGCCGATCACTCCCGTGCGCCGCGTCATCGCCGAGCGCCTCACGCTCTCCAAACAGCGCATCCCGCACTACTCGCTCAACGCCAACTGCAGAGCAGATGAACTCGTCCGACTGCGCGCGCAGATCAATCAGCACGCGGACGGCGCGTATAAACTCTCCGTCAACGACTTCATCGTGCGCGCCGCCGCCCTCGCCCTCGCCCAGACCCCCGAAGCAAACTGCGCCTACGACGAAAACGAAGGAATGGTCTACTGGAACTCCGTTGACATCTCGGTCGCCGTCGCCACCGAAGACGGACTCTTCACACCCGTCGTCCGCGACGCCGACCGCCTCGCGCTGCCCGAACTCGCCGCCGAAATCTCCGCGCTCGCCCGCGCCGCGCGCGAAGGCGCGCTCAAGCCGCAGCAGTACCTCGGCGGCTCGTTCTCCGTCTCAAACCTCGGAATGTTCGGCGTCTCGGACTTCAACGCCGTCATCAATCCGCCGCAGTGCGGAATCCTCGCGGTCGGCGCCGCCGAGCCGCACCTCTATCCCGCGGACGGCGGCGGCGCGGAAACCGGACAGCGCCTCAGAGTCACGCTCTCCCTGGATCACCGCGCCATAGACGGCGCACTCGGCGCGAAACTGCTCGCAAAACTGCGGCACCTCCTGGAGCATCCGCTTCTCATCGCCATTCAGCCGCCGCCCGAAAAACAGGACTGACCCCCGTGCGCGAAACCCTCGGACACCCGGACGCCCCCGCCGGCGCGAAACGGCATCCCGAAAAAACCCGCACCTTCCCCGTGCGGCGCGGCAAGCCTCCGTGGCTGCGCGTGCGCGCGCCGGGCGGCGAAACATTCCGCGAAACGCTCCGCATCGTGCGCGAACACAACCTCGCCACCGTCTGCGAAGAGGCGGCGTGTCCGAATATCGGCGAGTGCTGGCAGGCGAAACACGCCACGATGATGATCCTCGGCAGCATCTGCACACGCGCCTGCTCCTTCTGCAATGTCGCCACCGGAAAGCCGCGGCCGAGCGACCCCTTTGAACCAGGACGCGTCGCCCGCGCCGTTAAAGCGCTCGGACTGCGGCATGTCGTCATCACCTCCGTTGATCGCGACGACCTCGCCGACGGCGGCGCCGGACACTTCGCGCAGACCGTCCGCGCCCTCAGACACGCCGCGCCCGAAACCACGATTGAAATTCTCACTCCCGATTTCCGGCGCAAGAAAGACGCGCTCGCGCTTGTCCTCGCGAGTCCGCCCGATGTTTTTAATCACAACCTGGAGACCGTGCCGCGACTCTATCCGGGCGTCAGGCCCGGCGCGCGCTACGATCACAGTCTGCGGCTCCTCGCCGACGCCAAAGAGCGCAAGCCCGGACTCTTCACCAAGTCGGGACTCATGGTCGGACTCGGCGAAAACGAAAACGAAATCCTCGCCGTCATGGACGACCTCAGAGACGCCGATGTGGACTTCCTCACCATCGGACAGTATCTGCAGCCGACGCCGCGGCATCATCCCGTGGAGCGGTTCATGCCGCCCGACGAATTCCAGGACCTTCACGCGCAGGCGATGCGCCGCGGCTTTCTGCTTGTCTCGGCGAGTCCGCTGACGCGTTCTTCGTATCACGCCGACGACGACTTCATCGCTCTTCAGAACGCGCGCGCCGAGAGACTCGGACGGGTGTAGCGTGTCCGCGTCCTATGCTGCATTTTGAGGAAGAGCGCGAGATCGCGCTGCCGGCGGCGCTGCTGTACGCGGTGGTGCTGGATGTCGGTTCGTATCCGTTATTTCTGCCGTGGTGTCTCGGCGCGGGGCGGGCGTCGGCGCCGGGGGCGGGGGAGGTCAAGGCTGACATTCCGCCGCCGCTTGTGTCGCCGGACTACTGGCGGCTTGATGTCGGGTGGGGGCCCTTGCGCGAGAGTTATGTGAGCCGTGTGGAGGGACGCGAGGCGGCGGGCGAGGTTGTGAGTTATGCGGTTGCGGGGCCTTTGCGGCATCTGGAGAATCGCTGGCGGATTGTTGATGCGGGTTCGGACGCGGGGTCTTCCAGTCTTGTGAGTTTTTCGGTGCGTTTTTCGTTTCGCGGGATTTTGCTGGAGCGTTTGGCGGAGCGGGCGTTTGTGTATGTGGCGCGTGAGATGGTCGCGGCGTTTGAGGGGCGTGCGCGCGCGCTTGCGGCCGCCCCCCGCCTTGAACATAAGCACCGACCTTAAACAACATTCGGCATTAGTGGGAGTTAAATTTGTATTATTAACAATAGCCGCTCAAGCGAACCGCACCCGCAGATGGGTGCGGGCTAGCCCGCAAAAAAATTAAAATTAAAAGAAAACCATTTATTTAATTGACACCATTAATTGTCTATTAATAATTAATGAAAAGCAATTATTTTTTGACCCCATTATTTGTCTATGTTAATAAGAGAAGAATTTATTTAATTTGACCTCTTAAATAGTCAAATTATTTTTTTAATTTTTTTTGCGGGCTAGCCCGCACCCATTAGCTGGCACAGTTCGCTTGAGCCAACATCGTGAATGTCTTAGTCAATCGCCCACTAATGCCAAGGGCCGTGCTTCGTTGTCTCTTTAATTAATTAATTTTTAATTTTTTTTGCGGGCTAGCCCGCACCCATTAGTTGGCATCGCT
>JALCBB010000108.1 GCA_028066985.1 Alphaproteobacteria bacterium | reverse complement strand
TAGTCCAATTATTTTTTTAATTTTTTTTGCGGGCTAGCCCGCACCCATTAGTTGGCTCAGTTCGCTTGAGCCAACATTGTTAATGTCTAAATCTAACTCCCACTAATGCCAAATACCGCACTTCGGGTGTCCTTGTTAACGCCCTATGTCCTCGCGGGCAAAGGGTGTGCCCTGATACATCCGATTAATCCAGTTGCTGAACAACAAATGCGCATGCACCCGCCAGCGATTAATCGGCTCCTCTCCAGGATCATCCCCGGGAAAATAATCCACCGGCAGCGAAACACCCGCCCCGTTCGCCAGGTCACGCTCATACTCGTCACGCAATGTCCCCGCGTCATACTCAACATGATTAAACATATACACCGAACGCCGCGACACATCCTCAACCATGCACAAACCAGACTCCTCCGATGTCGCGAGTACATCCAGTCCCGCCGGCAAATCCTCGGCGCGAACCTCCGTATAACGCGACACAGGAATGGAAAACTCGTCGTTCATCCCCGTCAATAAAGGAACCCCGCGCCGGCATAAACGCTGCCGATACACACCGAACAACTTCTCCCCCAGTCCATGCTTCGGAACACCATAACGATGATACAAAGCCGACTGCGCCCCCCAGCAGATAAACATAGACTCATGAACATTGCGCTCAGACCAGTCAATGATCCGCCGCAACTCGTCCCAGTACGCGACCTCTTCAAACTCCATCGTCTCCACAGGAGCGCCCGTCACGATGAAGCCGTCAAACTTCTCGGCGCTCACATCCTCCCAGCAACGATAAAAGTCCAGCAGATGCCGCTCCGATACATTGCGCGAACGATAACTTCCCGTCCGCAGTAAAGTGAGTTCCACCTGCAAAGGAGTCGCGCCCGTCAGACGCGCGAACTGCGTCTCGGTGCGGATTTTGTCCGGCATCAGATTCAACAGCGCGATCTGCAAAGGACGAATGTCCTGCCGCGTCGCGTCCGTCTCCTTGATGACAGACACACCCTCCGCCTCCAGAACCTTGCGTCCGGGAAGGTCGTTCGGAATCTTTATCGGCACCGCACTGAGTCTCCGTCTCCGAAAAATACGCCGGCGGCGCCGGAAAAATCCGGCGCCGTCAACGCGTCACGATGCCCTACGCCGCGCGCAACTTGCCCGACGACACAGACGACAAAGCCTGATCCAAATCAGCAAGAATGTCGTCAATATGCTCAAGACCGACAGACAGACGCACATAGCCCTCCGTCACGCCCGACGCAACCTGCTCCTCGGCGCTCAACTGCGAGTGAGTCGTCGTCGCCGGATGAATCGCCAGCGAACGCGCATCGCCAATGTTCGCAAGGTGATAAAACAAACCGAGCGAATCAATGAAGGCGCGTCCCGCGTCTTTGCCGTCGCGCAACTCAAAGCCGACGAGTCCGCCATAACCGCCGCGCAAATACTTGTCGGCGCGGCGGCGCTGCTCGCCGTCAAACAGACTCGGATGAATCACACGCGCGACCGCCGGATGTCCGCTCAGATACTCCGCGACCGCCTGCGCGTTCTCGCTGTGCCGGCGGATGCGAAGCGGCAGGGTCTCAAGTCCCTGAATGAACTGAAAGGCGTTGAACGGCGAAAGCGCCGCTCCCAGGTCGCGCAGCAAAGTCACCCGCGCCTTCAAAACATACGCGATCGGCCCCAGCGCGGCAGTGTCGCGCGCCCACGAAATGCCGTGGTAACTCGGGTCAGGCTCGTTCAACAGCGGAAAACGCGCGGCGTGCTTCTGCCAGTCAAAAGTGCCGCCGTCAATAATGACGCCGCCGACCGAAGTGCCGTGTCCGCCGATGTATTTCGTCGTGGAGTACACGATGATGTGCGCGCCGTGGTCAAACGGACGGCACAACACCGGCGCCGCCGTGTTGTCAACAATGAGCGGCACGCCGATCTCCTCGCCGATAGACGCGACCTCCGAAATCGGGAAGACATGCAGTTTCGGATTCGGCAGGGTCTCGGCGTAGTAGGCGCGCGTTTTGTCGTCCGTGGCGCGGCGGAAGTTCTCCGGGTCGGCGGGGTCGACGAAGCGTACCTCAATGCCGAAGGTCTTCAGCGTGTTCGCAAAAAGATTCCAGGTGCCGCCGTAGAGGTCGGTTGAACTCACGACATTGTCGCCCGACTGCGCGATGTTCTGCAGGGCGAAGGCGGAGGCGGCCTGTCCGGAACTGAGCGCGAGTCCGGCGGCGCCGCCGTCGAGCGCGGTGAGGCGCTCCTCGAGGACGGCGTTCGTCGGGTTCATGATGCGCGTGTAGATGTTGCCGAGCGCCTCAAGGCCGAACAACTGCCGCGCGTGTTCGGTGCTGTCGAACTGGTAGGAGGTCGTCTGGTAGATCGGCACCGCGACCGCGTTGGTGGCGGAGTCCTTGCGGTGTCCGGCGTGCAGCGCGATTGTTTCGGGGTGTTTTGATGTTGTCATTTTGCGAATTCCCTTTGTTTGCCGCGTCTGGCGGACGCGGCGGGTTGGTGATGGAGCCCGCAGAGTCGCGGCGCTTTAGCGTTTGGTGTCCCGGCGCAAGCTGCCCCTTCAAATTCCCGGGTTTGTCGCGGCTTGTGGGCTGCGACTTAAGACAAAAAACCATCCGCGACCTGGTGCCGGGATGGTTTCCGGCTCGCTTTAGCAGGATATTTTAGGTGCCCGCAATTTAAGCAGTCAAATCGGCACCGGTTGCGTGAGCAACGGGGGCATTATGGGGTTATGGGGAGGGCTTGTCAAGTGTCTCTTCGCATTTTTTTACATTTTTTTGCGTTGAATTTGTTATATAATTAAAAAAAATTAATTAATTTCGGAAAAAACAGCGAAGAACAGCCTCTGGCATTAGTGGGAGTTGGACATAGACAGTCACGATGCTGGCTCAAGCGAGCGATGCCAGCAGACGGGTGCGGGCTAGCCCGCAAAAAAAATTAAAATTAAATAGACTATTTAAGGGGTCAATTAAATAAATTAATTTCTTTTTAATTTAATTTTTTTGCAGGCAGCGCCTGCGGGCGGCAGTGGGTGCGGTTCGCTTGAGCCAGCGCCGTGACTGTCTATGTCCAACTCCCACTAATGCCAAATGTGGTGCTTCGGGGAGTCTCAATTGAATAGGCTTTGACATCAGCCGTTGTCCGTCCTATTGTGTCAGACACAGGAGAGCCGGCGTCCATCTCGCCACGGGACACGCCCAAAAGGGAAACACAAAATGATCCGCACAGGCAACGAATACCGCGACTCAATCCGCGATAACCGCGAAGTCTACATCAACGGCGAGCGCGTGCGCGATGTCACCACACACCCGATGTTCAAACCCCTCGTGGATATCCGCGCCCGCATCTACGACATGCAGCACGACGCCAAAACCGCCGAAACAATGACCATCAATCAGGACGGCGAGACCAACGCCGTCGGCAACATCCTGCCCACCACAACCGAACACTGGCACCGCAAACGCGCCGCCACCGACTGCGTCCTGGACACTATCGGCGGCGTCGTCACACGCGTCGGAGACGAAACCGTCGGCGAAATGTGGTCGCTCTACGACGGCAAAAGCGTCCTGGACGAAGTTGATCCGCAGTTCTCCGAGAACATTGCGAAACACATCCACCGCGTCGTCGCCGAGGATCCGTTCCATGTCTCGGCGAACACCGACCCGAAAGGCGACCGCTCGCGTCCGCCGCAGGAGCAGGACCCCGACATGCTGCTCCATGTCGTCAAAGAAACGGACGCCGGCCTCATCGTCCGCGGCGCAAAGTATGAGACGGCGGCGGCGTATGCAAACCAGGCCTTCACCAAGCCCACCATCGCCAACTGGGGCAACGACGCCTACTCCGACTACGCCGTCGGCTTCGTCTGCGATCTCGGCTCCGAAAACCTGAAGTACATCTGCCGCACAGGCTTCGCAGGACGCGCCAACGCCGACGACTACCCCCTCGCCAACCGCTTTGATGAAGTGGACACGCTCGTCATCTTTGATAATGTCCTCGTGCCGTGGGAGAATGTCCTCTTCTACCGGCATACGCGCGCCGCGGCGTTCATCCGCGCGACGCTGCACCGGTATTCGGCGTTCGCGTTCGTGCAGCGCAACCTCAAGGTCGCCGACATGATGATCGGCGCCGCGCTCTTCAATGTGCGCCAGACCGGACTCAACAACCAGCCCGCCGTCCAGGAAAAATTGTCGCGCCTCGCGGTGTACCGCGAAGGCATCAACGCGCACCTGACCGCCGCCATCGCGCTCGCCGAGCCGTCGCCCGCCGGACTGCTGATGCCGAACCAGTCGCTGCTCTACACCGGACGCGTCCTCGCGTGCTCGCAGTTGCACGAGATGATGCACCTCGCCCGCGAACTCTGCGGCGGACAGATCTGCGTGACGCCCGACAAGGCGTCGTTTGAGGCGCCCGAGACGCGTCCGTGGCTTGAGAAATATTACTCCATCAACGAGGAGTGGCTCTCCGACGACCGCCGCAAACTGCTCGCCTTCGCGCGCGACCTGCTCAACTCGGATTACGCCGGGCATCGTCTGACTTTTCAGTTGTTCGCGCAGAGTCCGCCGTTCGCGCACCTGGCGGCGGTGTATCGCAACTTTGACTGGAACGAGCCGCTCCGTTTCGTGAAACATTCGGCGGGCTTGTCGGATCGGGTGCTGTAGGTCGGCGATGAGCGACACGACAACGGCGGCGGGCGAATTGCGGCAGCGTTTTGTCGAGGGAATGAGCCACGCCGCCAGCACGGTCAACATCGTCACGACCGACGGCGCGGCCGGACGCGCGGGCGTCACGGTGTCGGCGATGTCGTCGGTGTCGGCGGACACTCCGAAGCCGACTTTGCTGGTCTGCGTGCATCATGCGAGCGCGGCGGCGGCGAAGATTCTGGAGAACGGCGTCTTCTGCGTGAACATTCTGCGCGACGACCAGTCGTATATCTCCGACACTTTCGCCGGACGCTTCAAGGACTCCGTTGACGACAAGTTTGACTGCGCCGAGTGGACAACACAGGTCACGGGCGCGCCGCGCGTGGTGGATCCGCTGGTGGCGTTTGACTGCCGCACGACTTCCACCGAGAAGGTCGGGACGCACTATGTGTTTTTCGGCGAGGTTGAGGACACATTTATCAGCGGCGGCGGCTCGGCGTTGATTTACGCGAACCGCTCGTACGGGGCGGCGACGCATATTGAGTCGCCGTTGAAGGTGCGGACGGGCGCGGACGGTGAGGCGGCGGAGTCGTTGTCGGTGGGGTGTTTTCACACTTTCGGACCCTATGTGATTCCGGGTTTGGCGGCGGGGATGTTGTCGGCGTCGCCTGGGGTGCGGATGAATTTTGTGGAGGGCGATCAGCGGCGTTTGCAGTCGGCTTTATTGGCGGGCGAGGTGGAGTTGGCTTTGTTGTATGACCTGTATTTGCCGGACGGTTTCAGTTGTGTGGAGATGACGGAGTTGCGTCCGTATGTTTTGCTGGCGCGGGGGCATCCGTTGTCGGAGCGCGCCGAGGTCGGCGTGGAGGAGTTGGCCGACGAGCCGATGGTTTTATTGGGGGCGCCGCCGAGTCGGGAGTATTTTCTGGGTGTGATGCGGGGTGCGGGAGTGGAGCCGCGGGTGGTTTTTGATTCGCCGTCGTTTGAGACGGTGCGCGGACTGGTGGGTCATGGTCTGGGTTTTACGCTGCTGGCGACGAAGCCGGCGTCGTCGGTGACATATGACGGACATGCTTTGGTGTCGCGTCCGTTGCGTGGTGAGTTTGAGGCGAGCCGGGTGGTCTTGGCGCAGAACGGGGAGCGAGTTTTATCTGGGGCGGGGCGTATATTTTCGGAGGTATGCGGCAAGTTTTTCGCCCGCGAATTATTCTGATGAGACCCCCCGAAGCCCCATATTTGGCATTAGTGGGAGTTGGACATAGACAGTCACGGCGTTGGCTCAAGCAAGCAGCACCAACTAATGCCCGCAGGCGCTGCCTGCAAAAAAATTA
>JALCBB010000107.1 GCA_028066985.1 Alphaproteobacteria bacterium | reverse complement strand
ATGTCTTAGTCAAACTCCCACTAATGCCAAATGCTGAACGCCGATTTAATTGACCTCTTAAATAGTCCAATTGCTTTTTAATTTATTTTTTGCAGGCAGCGCCTGCGGGCATCAGTTGGTGCGGTTCGCTTGAGCCGGCATCGTGAATGTCTTAGTCAAACTCCCACTAATGCCAAATGCTGAACGCCGATTTAATTGACCTCTTAAATAGTCCAATTGCTTTTTAATTTATTTTTTGCAGGCAGCGCCTGCGGGCATCAGTTGGTGCGGTTCGCTTGAGCTGACACCTTAAGAGTCTAAAGTCCACGCCCACTAATGCCAAAGGCCGTACTTCGTCTGTCTCCTAATTAAAGCATCAACTAATGCCAAGAGTCGCTCTTCGTCTGTCTCCTGAAAAATTAAATTAATCAAGCATTTTCAATATATTGACAGAAAAATAACAGCCTTTTACACTCATACCCTTGGAATCACCAGCAACCGCCCCTACATACAACTCAGCACGATTCCAACACCCCCGAACCTCGGAGAAAAACCTTGAGCGAATTCCAAACACCATCGCCAAAAATACTCCCGGTCCTGCCGCTGCGCGACATCGTTGTCTTCCCGCATATGGTCGTCTCGCTCTTCGTCGGACGCAAGCGCAGCATCGAAGCCCTCAGCATCGCCGCCAACAACGACGGCGAGATCATCCTCATCGCTCAGCGCGACGGCGCCGAAGAAAATCCCGGCATCTCGGACCTCTACTCCGTCGGCGCCGTCGGCAAGATCGTCCAGAAACTCAAACTGCCCGACGGCTCCGTCAAAGTCCTCGTTGAAGGACACCGCCGCATCCGCGTCCATCGCTACGACGACACCCCCACGCACCTCCTCGCCGAATTCAAACCGCTCGTCGAAGTCCCCCCCAAGGACGACGAAACAACCGAGATAGAAGGCTTCGTCCGCACTCTCACCTCGCAGTTTGAGCAGTATGTCCGCTCCAGCCAGCGCGTCAATCAGGAAATCCTCGGCGCCCTCGAAGACGAAACCGACTACAGCAGACTCGCCGATGTCGTCGCCGCGCACCTGCCGCTCAAACTCAAAGAACGGCAGGATGTCCTGGAACAGACCTCGCTGCGCGAACGGCTTGAGTTCCTGCTCCAGAAAACGCAGAGCGAACTCGACCTCCTCAAGGTGGAAAAGCGCATCCGCTCGCGCGTCCGCACGCAGGTTGAGCGCACCCAGCGCGAGTACTACCTCAACGAGCAGCTCAAAGCCATCCAGAAAGAACTCGGCGACGGCGAAGACTCGCGCGAGGAAATGCTCGAACTCGAGGAGAAACTCAAAAAAACCAGGTTCTCCAGAGAAGCCAAAACCAAGGCGACCGCCGAGATGCGGAAACTCAAAAATATGAACTCCGTCTCCGCCGAGGCGACGGTTGTCCGCAACTATCTCGACTGGCTGATCTCGGTGCCGTGGAAAAAATATCGCCGCGTCAAAGCCGACCTCGCCGAGTCCGAAAAGGTGCTTGAGCGCGAGCATTACGGCCTTGAGAAGGTCAAGGAGCGCATCCTTGAGTATCTCGCCGTGCAGTCGCGCACCGGCTCCGCCAAAGGACAGATACTCTGCCTTGTCGGCCCGCCCGGCGTCGGCAAGTCGTCGCTCGGACGCTCGATCGCCGAGGCGACGGGGCGCGCCTTCGTGCGCGTTTCGCTTGGAGGCGTCCGCGACGAGGCTGAAATCCGCGGACACCGGCGCACTTACATCGGCTCGATGCCGGGACGCATTCTCCAGGGAATGAAAAAGGCCGGCAGTTCCAACCCGCTCTTTCTGCTTGACGAGGTTGACAAAATCGGTTCCGACTGGCGCGGCGATCCGGCGTCGGCGCTGCTTGAGGTTCTTGACCCCGAGCAGAACCATGCCTTCAACGACCACTACCTGGAGGTTGACTACGATCTTTCAAAGGTGATGTTCATCACGACAGCGAACACGCTGAACATATCGCGTCCGCTGCTTGACCGGATGGAGATCATCCGCATCGCCGGATACACCGAGGACGAGAAACTTGAGATCGCGCGGCGTCATCTGATTCCGCGGCAGTACAAGGAGAACGGCCTCAAGGATGGCGAGTGGCAGATCAACGACGCCGCTCTGGCGCGTCTGATACGCGAGTACACGCGCGAGTCCGGCGTGAGGAATCTGGAGCGCGAACTCGCGAAACTGATGCGCAAGGCGGTGAAGCGGATCACGATGAAGAAGTCCGAGTCTGTGAAGGTGACGGCGCGCAATCTTGAGATGTTTTCCGGCGTGCCGAAGTATCGTGACGCGCGTGACGAGGAGAAGGATCTGGTCGGTGTCGCGACGGGTCTGGCGTGGACGGAGGTCGGCGGCGAACTGCTGCTGGTTGAGGCGGTGACGCTCGGCGGCAAGGGACGCGCTACGGCGACCGGCACGCTTGGCGATGTGATGCGCGAGTCGGTGCAGGCTGCGGAGTCGTATGTGAAGAGTCGCGCGTCTGGTTTCGGCATTCGGCAGGAGGTTTTGGAGAAGCGCGACATTCATGTGCATGTTCCTGAGGGCGCGACGCCGAAGGACGGTCCGTCTGCGGGAGTTGCGGTGGTGGTGGCGATAGTGTCGGCGTTGACGGGGGTGTCGGTGCGTCGCGAGGTGGCGATGACGGGCGAGATTACATTGCGCGGACGGGTGCTGTCGATTGGCGGGCTGAAGGAGAAGTTGCTGGCGGCGCAGCGGAGCGGTGTGATTGAGAAGGTTTTGGTGCCTGAGGAGAACCGCAAGGACATGGCGGACATTCCGGCTCATATCACGAAGGGTCTGGATCTGGTGTTTTGCACGAGGATAGAGGAGGTGTTGGGGCATGCGTTGTCGCGCGATCTGGAGGCGTTGCCTGTGGAGGTGGGCGCGCTGTCTGGCGATGGTGATGGCGAGGGTGAGCGGGTGACGCATCATTGAGGGAGGTGGAGGCAGTGACGGCGCCGCGTTTTGGAGACAGGCGAAGCACGGCCTCCGGCATTAGTGGGCGTTTGATTTAGACATTCACGATGTCGGCTCAAGCGAGCGATGCCAACTAATGGGTGCGGGCTAGCCCGCAAAAAAAATTAAATTAAAATTATATTGACTGTTTAAGAGGTCAATTAAATAAATTGCTTTCTTAATTAATTATTGACTATTAATGGTCTCAACTAATTAAATTAATTTCTTTTTAATTTAATTTTTTTTGGCGGCAGTGCCGCCAGCCATCTGTGGGCGCGGTTCGCTTGAGCGGCTGCCGTGAATGTCTTAGTCAAACGCCCACTAATGCCAAAGATCGCACTTCGTCTGTCCTCTAATTAATGCCAAAATTTCGGCGCCGTCGCCGAAGCCCTGAGGTCAAGGGCAGCGTCCGCTAAAGCCAAAAACCACTACCGACCAGCCCGGGCAGTGCGGATCACCTCCAGAGCCGACGCAATAGACTCCTCAATCGTCAGATGACTCGTGTCAAGCACAATCGCACCCTCAGCACAACGCAACGGCGCAACACGACGTCCGCTGTCACGAACATCACGCGCCTCAATCTCCGCCAAAACCTCGCCCAACTCACGACCCTCCTCAACAGCACGACGACCCGCACGAACACAAACATCAGCATCAACATAAATCTTAACATCCGCGTCAGGCATCACCACCGTCGCAATATCACGGCCGTCTATCACCACTCCAGAAACACCGCCAGGAGGAGCATCCGCAAAACTACGCTGCAGCCCGCGCAGCACATCACGAACCTCCCCCAACACCGAAATCCGCGATGTCACATCAGCAATCTCCTCGCCGCGAAGTCCGGGGCCGTTCAAGTCCTCCATCACCACCGCGCGCGCCGCACGCACCGCAAGCGTCGCCATAAGTCGCTCGTCATTCAAGTCGTCGCCAGGCGAAAGCAAGTCCAGCAGACGCCGAGCCGCCGCACGGTACACAAGTCCGCTCTCCAGATGCGCGAAACCAAAACCTTCAGCAACGCCGCGCGCAATCGTCCCCTTGCCGCTCGCAGCAGGTCCGTCAATCGCGACACGGAAAACCATCCCGCCCCCTCAGTCGGTCGCCTCAATGCGCGCGCCAAGCGCAGAAAATGTCCCGACAAAATCAGGAAAAGATGTCGCTATCCACTCGGCGCCGCTCACCTCAACAGCACGGCGACAACCCAAACCAAGCACAAGCGCGCTCATCGCAATACGATGATCTCCGCCGGCGTCAATACAACCGCCGCCCGCAGGAGGTCCGCCACAGCCGCGCACCTCAATGGCATCGCCGTCCTCACGCGCGGCGTCCGCGCCCGCCGCCCCCGCAAGACGCAGAATGGCGGCGAAACGATCGCTCTCCTTGTGACGCAGTTCGGCAAGTCCCTCAAGCCGCGTGACGCCGCGCGCCGCCGCCGCCACTACCGCAAGAACAGGATACTCGTCAATCATCGCGGGCGCGCGCCGCGCGTCAACCCGCACTCCCTCGGGCGCGCGCGCGAACGGACGCACAAGAATGTCCGCCACAGGCTCGCCGCCGGACGCGGCGCCGTTTTTGTTCGCGGGAGTGAACTCTATTTCCGCGCCCATCTCCCGCAGGCAGGTGAAAAGTCCGACACGGTGCGGATTGACGCCGACGCCCCTGAGCGTGAGGTCTCCCTCGCCGGCGAGCAGGTGCGCGACCACCACAAACGCCGCCGCCGACGGATCAGCAGGAACCCAGACCTCGGCGCCGCGCAATTCACATTCGCCGCGCACACAGATCATGCGCCCGGCGGACTCCTCGCCTTCCGCGGGCTCGCTGACGGCGATGTCGGCGCCGAAGAGCGGCAGAATGCGCTCGCTGTGGTCGCGGCTCGGACGCGGCTCGGTGATGCGCGTCTCGCCCGGCGCGGCAAGCGCGGCGAGCATGATGGCGGACTTCACCTGCGCCGACGCCTGCCGCATGCGCCAGTCTATGGGCGCGAGGCGGCGGCGTCCTTTGATGTGGACGGGCAGGTATTCGTCCTGCCGCGCGTGGAGTTCGGCGCCCATCTTCGCGAGCGGCGTGATGACGCGTTTCATCGGCCGCGCCGAGAGGGAGTCGTCGCCGCAGACGGTGGCGCTGAGTTTTTGTCCGGCGAGCGCGCCGAGGAGCAGTCGCGCGCCGGTGCCGCTGTTGGCGAGGTTCAGGTTCTGGTTCGGAGTCTGCCAGGCGCCGTGTCCGTTGACCTGCCAGGTTCCGTTTTCAAGTTTGCGGCATGGCGCGCCGAGGGCGGAGACGGCGCCGGCGGTGGCGATAACATCGTGTGCTTCGAGGAGTCCGTGGATGCGGCTGGTACCTGTGGCGAGTCCGGCGCAGATGAGGGCGCGGTGCGAGATTGACTTGTCGCCCGGGAGTTGCGGCGGGTTGTCGGTCTTGAGTCTGGAGGGGTGAGCGACGAGGCGGGAGGGCGTGTGTGCAGTCATTGGTTGGAGAGGGTTTGTAGTTATGCTGTTATTGTTAGCACATAGTTTCGTATTTTTCACGGGCTGTAGTGACGGCGCCGCGTTTTGGAGACAGACGAGGCACGATCTCTGGCATTAGTGGGCGTTGGACTAAGACATTCACTGTGCCGGCTCAAGCGAACCGCACCAACTGATGCCCGCAGGCGCTGCCTGCAAAAAATAAATCAAAAAGCAATTGGACTATTTAAGGGGTCAATTAAGTAAATTGCTTTCTTAATTAATTATTGACTATTAATGGTCTCAACTAATTAAATTAATTTCTTTTTAATTTAACTTTTTTGCAGGCAGCGCCTGCGGGCAGTGGCGAGCCGCCACGGGCATAAGTGGGCGCGGCTTGCTTGAGCCAACGCCTTAAGAGTCTGAAGTCCACGCCCACTGATGCCGAAGATCGCTCTTCGCCTGTCTCCTAATTAAAGCATCGGCCAATCCCGTGATTCGGGGGCGCTTCCCGTCCGAGGTCTTGCGTCCCAATTAGCAATAAGTACGAATCTGGAACATATTTATTTTGTTTTTCGTATCAATTCGCGC
>JALCBB010000008.1 GCA_028066985.1 Alphaproteobacteria bacterium | reverse complement strand
TGGCATCGCTCGCTTGAGCCGACACCGTGAATGTCTTAGTCAAACGCCCACTAATGCCAAATGCCTGACGCCGATTTAATTGACACTGTTATTGTCGTCTGTCTATTAATAGTCAAATTAATTTTTTAATTTTTTGCGGGCTAGCCCGCACCCGTCTGCTGGCATCGCTTGCTTGAGCGGCTATCGTGAATGTCTAAATTTAACTCTCACTAATGCCAAAGGTTGCTCTTCGTCTGTTTAAACCAGGAGGCGTAAGCGATGCGGCGCAGACAAAACAACATAGGGTCCGCCGCGCCACTCCACCCAGCCGCGCATCTCTAAACCACGGCCGGGAAATCCCGAAATCTCCTCGCCAAGCAACTCCTCAACACGCGTCCGCAAAATGCGCGGAATCGCCAGCGTGAAATCAGTCCGCGGATCATGACCGAAATTAAGCCAGTCCAGAGTACTCCGCTCCTGGTGCGACAACGGAACCCCGCGAATAATTCCAAAACCGCGCCACCGCGCCGTATACCCCGAAGCCGTCTCCGGCATCAAAACCCGCAGCCCGTTCCCCCACACCCCGCGCCGCATCGCGCGCGCCTCCTCCTCCGCCGCAAAATCACGGGCGAACACTCCGGCATCCTCGCGCAACAGACGCGACTCCTCGTCACGCAGACGCCCCGAACGCGCGCCGCGAAACCCCGCGTCACGCGCCGACGCCACCGCCAGTCCCTCCGCTATCAGCAGACGATTGATCTCAATGTCCGCGTCCGCCTCCATAAAAGACAGGGCGCGATGCCCGAAACGATCCTCCGAAACCTCGCGCCATTCGCGCTCCGCCAGACGAACACGAACCCCCTCAAGTCGCGCCGACACCGCCGCCTCCACCGCAGCGCCCCACGGCGCCGCGGGCTGGTCGTCATAACGCGGCCACGCCTCGGGCAGAAGACAGCGCGCCGGAATAATCCCGAACTCCGCCGCCGACAACGCGCGTCCGCCCTCGGAAACAAAACGCGCCAGAAAACGAAGCGCGCCAAGATGACGCAGAATCTCAGCCTCGTGAAATACGCCGGCACTCCCCTCAACAGCGTCCGCCCCCGCGACACGCGGCGCCGCGAACACAGAAGCGGTCAGTCCGGCAAGAAAGTCGCGGCGCCAGAGTCTGCTCCGCATGACGCGCGCTCAGGAGGTCTCGAGGTCGTCCTGAAGGATCGTGATGTTGATGTCAAAGGTGATTTCGCCGTCCTCGGTGTCGCGGTAGACAGTGCCGAAGAATTCGTCGCCGAGGAAAACCTCGCCCATCTCCTTCTGCGTGGCGTGATGCTCAAGCCGAATCTGCGGATTGTTAAGACGCCGCCGCAGATACGCCTCAAGACGCCGCAACTCGCCGACAGAAATGTTGCTCATTTCGCCATCCCCCGCGCCGCGAAGTAGTTCTGGTGGTATTTTTCGGCGCGCCACCACTGTCCGGCGGCGGCGACCTCGGTGACGACCGGACGCTTGTGGCGTCCGGATTTCTGCTCCAGTTCCAGGATGCCCTGCGCGAGTTCGCGCTGCTCGTCGGAGTGATGAAAGATCGCCGAGCGGTACTGATGTCCGACATCGGGACCCTGGCGGTTGAACTGCGTCGGGTCGTGAATGGAAAGAAAATGCCTGAGCAGCGTGCGATACGAAATCTGCTCGGGGTCGTAGGAGACGCGGACAGCCTCGGCGTGTCCGGTGCCGCCCTCGCAGACATCTTCGTAGGTCGGATGATCCAGCGTGCCGCCGGTGTAGCCGACCTCCGTGGAGACGACGCCCGCGAGGCTGTCGAACGACTCCTGGACGCCCCAGAAGCAGCCCGCCGCGAAGGTGGCGAGCGCGACGGCGCCGGAGCCGGTGTCGGCGGTGTCGCTGTCGTTGGCGGCGGGCGCGGGAGTGTCGCCGGCGGGGGCGGGGCTGCGCGGGGCGTGTTTCTTTCGTGAGAAGAACATGGTCTTTGCTCGTGGTTTTGTTTTGCCTTGCGGTGTGTGATTATAGGGGAGCGCGGGCGATATGCCAAGCGCGTTTTTGGGGGCGAATTCGGGAGTTCAGGCGATGCGCTACGCGATTCTGGATGTCTTCACGCGGCGGGCGTTCGGAGGCAATCCGCTCGCGGTTTTTGAGGGCGGGGAGGGTTTGTCGGCGGCGGCGATGCAGCGGATCGCGGGCGAGTGGAATTTGAGCGAGAGCGTCTTTCTCGGTGACGGTGACGACAATGGCGGCGGTGTTGTTGTCAACGATAAAGGCGACGGGAACATTGACGGTGACGGCGGCGCCGTTATTGTCTCCGATGATGTCATTAATAAGACGGGTGACGGTCGCGGTCGTAAAAATAAAACGACGGCGATGCGGATATTCACGCCGCGCGTTGAACTGCCCTTCGCGGGACATCCCGTTATCGGAACGGCGGCATGGCTGTCCCTGAACGGCGCCGGCGAAGAATTCTCGCTCAAAACCCGCGCCGGAAATATCACCGTCTCAACAAACCGCGAAGGAAAAGGCGAACACGAATGTGTCTGTGTCAGTTTCATCGCGCCGCTCACGCCGAAAAGAAACGAAGACGCCGAACACGGAGTGACGGAAACAGCGGTCGCAAACCTCGTCGGTCTGGACGAGGAAGACATTGACCAGCGACACGCGGGCGCCGTCTTCGCGGCGGGCGGCGCGTTTTATTTTCTGCCCGTAAAATCAGAAGCGCTGTCGCGGGCGCGCGTTCCCGATGTCGGAAGTCTGAAGAACCTCTGGAGCGACGCGACAAGACCCTCGGGTGTCTATGTCTTCAGTCTGCCCGACACCGCCGCCGGTGTTTGTGCGCGAATGTTCGCGCCCGAGGTCGGAATCCCCGAAGACCCCGCGACAGGCTCCGCCGCC
The DNA here is from genome assembly GCA_028066985.1 of Alphaproteobacteria bacterium. Lineage (GTDB taxonomy): Bacteria > Pseudomonadota > Alphaproteobacteria > JALCBB01 > JALCBB01 > JALCBB01. The sequence goes on along the minus strand of JALCBB010000008.1, from coordinate 29,982 downwards.
GTCGCCCTCGCCGGATGGCTCTCGCTGCACGGACTGACAGCGGACGCGAAAAAAGAATTCGTCATTGAACAGGGCAAGGACATGGGACGCCCGTCGCAAATAAGAATGTCGCGGGACGGCGGACGCGTCCGCATCGGCGGCTGCGCCGTCCTCGCGGCGACGGGCGAGGTGCGCGCCGAGGCGCTTGCATATCTCCGCAATTAATCCGAAAGTGTCGCAATGACAGACAAAAAACATCCCTGCGGAATATGGGCGGCGGCACTGACAGCGCTCGAAGACAACGGTGCGCTGGATGTGAAGCCAACGGTATGGCACTGGCGCTGGCTCCTGGAGGCGGGCGGTTGCGCGGGCGTGGTGCCTTTCGGCACGACCGGCGAGGGCCCCTCGCTGTCGGGCGCCGAGCGCGTGCGGGCGCTGGAGGCGGCGCTTGCGGACGGCATTGACACGCAACGCCTGTGGCCCGGCACCGGAGGCGCGTCATTGGACGAGACGATAGAGTTGACTCGTCGTGTGCGCTCGCTCGGTTTTCCCGGCGCGCTGATTCTGCCGCCGTTTTTCTATCCGAGCGACGACGAGGGGCTGGCGAAATGGTACGGCGCCGTTTTTGAATCTCTTGACGCGGACGGCGGCGGCGGCGACTTCGGTGTTCTGCTTTACAACATTCCGAAATTGTCGCGGAGCCGGATCACTTTGCCGCTGGTCTCGTCGGTGCTGGAGCGTTTTCCGCATCGCCTCGTGGGCGTCAAAGACTCCGACGGCGAGTGGGATCATCTGAGCGCTCTGACGCGCGACTTTCCCGATCTCGGAATCATGTGCGGCGACGAGCGGCTTCTGCTTCGTCATGCGCGCAACGGCGGCGCGGGCGGCATACTGGCGCGCGCGTGCATCGCGGGAGATGTGATGTCCGAGATGTTCGCGGCGGGCGCGGACGGCGGCGACAGCGACGGCGACGGCGCCGCCGAGGAGTCGCATGATTTTCTGGTTAAGTTGCGCGAGGCGATTGCTCCGTACGGGACGATTCCGGCGTTGAAGCATCTGGCGGGACGGCAGTCCGGCGCTGCGGGCGACTGGCATCCGCGCGCGCCTTTGCTGCCGCTCGCGGCGGAGCGCGGCGAGGCGTTGCGTCGTGACATCGCGGCATTGGGCGCGCGGGGCGAGGCGCTTCTGGCGCGGTTCGGGGGGTTGTGAGGGTCGGGACTGTGTGCTATGCTTCCGGCATCGGGGAGTGAACGAAGGCGAGTCCGGCGATGACTTTTTTTGAATCGGTCAAGAAGTGTTTCCGCAACTACGCGCAGTTTCGCGGCCGCGCGGGACGCGAGGAATTCTGGTGGTGGTTTCTCTTCGCGTTTCTGGTGATGTTCGCGGCGTCGGCGCTGGACGAATTATTTTTTGACGGCGGCGGCGGGCGCGACCGCGACCGTGACGACCGTCGCGGCGCGCGTTTGTCGTGGCTGGAGGATGAGCGTCCGTTTGATTTCAGCGCGAGCCGCGCGCGCGGCGGGCCGCTGGTGGTGGAGTATGCCGACGACAGTCTGTCGCTGAGTGTTGAGGCGGATCCGGAGGCGGATGTATTCAATCTGCGTGTTGACGGAGATTTGAGCCGCGCGCATCCGTTCGGGGCGTTTCTGGCGAAGCGTCTGCGCCGGATGGACGGCTGGAGCGGAGTTTTCAGCGCCGGCGGCTGGAGAGATGACTGGGGCGACGACTGGGGCGGTGATGATGACAGGGAGCCGTTTGGTCGTCTGGCGTTTATTTTGCTGCTGCTGCCGGGGCTGGCGGTGGGGGCGCGGCGTTTGCATGACACTGGACGGAGCGGCTGGTGGCAGTTGCTGCTGCTGACGGGAGTGGGCGCGATCCTGCTGTTGTTCTGGTGGTATGGCGAGACGCGCGAGGAGAAGGCGTCTGGTTATGGTGTTGCCGGTGTGGCTGGCAAGCCTGCGGGCGCTCTCAAGGATTCTTCGGACTCATCCGACCCGTCCTGATTAAGAGACGGACGAAGAACAGCCTTCGGCATTAGCGGGCGTTTGACTAAGACAGTCACAGTGCTGGCTCAAGCGAACCGCACCAACTGATGCCTGCGGCGGCTCGCCGCTGGCATTAGTGGGAGTTTGACTTAGACATTCACAACAGCCGCTCAAGCGAAACACACCCACTGATGCCCGCAGGCGCTGCCTGCAAAAAAAATTAAATTAAAAAGAAAATAATTTATTTAATTAACACCATTAATAGTCAATTAATAAGAAAGCAATTTATTTAATTGACCCCTTAAATAGTCAAATTATTTTTTTAATTTTTTTTGCGGGCTAGCCCGCACCCATCTGCTGGCATCGCTCGCTTGAGCCACTATTGTGAATGTCTTAGTCAAACTCCCACTAATGCCAAAGGCCGCACTTCGTCTGTTAAAAATCGGCGCCGTCAATGAAGCCCGCGACACAAACACAGCCCCTAGCCCAGCGTCGGCATCACAAACTCAGGATCCTCACGCTGACCACGAGGCCAGCGCATCGTCACCGCCTTCAATCGCGTGTAAAACCTCACACCCTCCTCGCCATACACATGATGATCCCCGAACAACGAACCCTTCCAACCCCCGAAACTGTGAAACGCCATCGGCACCGGAATCGGCACATTCACCCCGACCATCCCGACCTCAACATCACGCGCAAACGCGCTCGCCGCATCGCCGTCACGCGTGAAAATCGCCACGCCGTTCGCCTGCGGATGTCCGCGAATCAAAGACAAAGCCTCCTCATAACTGTCGCGCCGCACCACGCCCAGAACAGGACCAAATATCTCGTCACGATAAATGGACATCTCCGGCGTCACCCGGTCAAACAAACTGCCGCCCAGATAATATCCGCCCTCATACCCCTGCAAGGTCTGGCGAAACTCGCGGCCGTCAACCACCAGCGACGCGCCCTCCGACACGCCCGCCTCAATATAACCGCGCACCCGCGACAGATGCTCCGCCGTCACCAGCGGACCCATCTCGCTCGCCCCATCACTCGCAGGACCCACACGCAAATCACCGATCCGCGACACCAGCCGCTCCACCAGCGCGTCCGCCAGAGCCTCGCCCACAGGAACCGCAACCGAGATCGCCATGCAACGCTCGCCCGCAGAACCGAACGCCGAACCCATCAACGCGTTCGTCACCATGTCCAGGTCGGCGTCCGGCAGAATCACCATGTGATTTTTCGCGCCGCCCAGAGCCTGAACCCGCTTGCCGTGCCGCGCTCCCGTCGCATATATATGCCGCGCCACAGGCGTGGAACCCACAAAACTGATCGCCGACACACCCTCATGCGACAACAACGCCTCGACCACATCGCGTCCGCCCTGCACCACGCCGAAAACGCCCGGCGGCACCCCCGCCTCGCTCAGCCACTCCGCCATCAGCAACGACGCCGACGGATCGCGCTCCGACGGCTTCAAGATAAAACAATTGCCGCACGCCAGCGCCATCGGATACATCCACATCGGCACCATGCACGGAAAATTAAACGGCGTGATCCCCGCCACAACTCCAAGCGGCTGGCGAACCGAATACGCGTCCACGCCGCCGCCGACCCCCTCGGAATAATCGCCCTTCAGCAGATGCGGCGCGCCGAACGCGAACTCCAGCACTTCAATGCCGCGCGTGACCTCGCCGAGCGCGTCTTCATGCGTCTTGCCGTGCTCCGAACTGATCACCCGCGCCAGCACCTCGCGGCGCTCGTTCATCAGACGCCGAAACTCGTCCAGGACGCGCGCGCGGCGCAGACTCGGCATCGCCGCCCAGCCGCGCCACGCCGAACGCGCCGCCTCCACCGCCAGATCAACCTCGCGCGCGCCGCCCAGAACGACCGAGCGCGCCGACTCGCCCGTCGCGGGATCGTAAATCGCCTGACGCGGCGCGTCCGCCTCAAGCAGATGCGCGCCGCCGATGTAGTGTCCGACATCTTTCGTGTCTTTTGCCGTCCGCATTTTCGTCTCGTCTGTCCTGTTTGCTCCCGTCTCCGCCGATGTCCGTCACAGGATAGCCGAGCGCCGTCGCCGCCGCAACAACACAGCCCCGCCCGTCCGTGCTATAAAGGAGCCTTATGGAAGAACATTCGGAAGAACATCGGCCGTCTCCGCCCCGCGACGCCTGGCTGCTTTTTGTTCTGCAGGCGGCGATCGCGGTCGCCTTCGCCTGGTTCATCGCGCAGATCGCCGGCCTCGCGCGGCTCACTCTTTTTGAATTCGGCATCACCGACTGGATCCTCGCGCTGCCGGTCGTGGTTCTCATTCTGCTCGGATACGGCGCCGCCCTCGCCGCCCTCGGACGCGCCGCCGCGTATGACGAGAAGCGCCGCCTTCGGTCGTGCTACTGGCCGCAGGCGGTCGCCGGACTGATGTGGAGCGTCCTGATCGCGCTTTTCACCGCCGCCGCTCCTTTCTACGGAGAAGAGCCGGGCGCGCGCGAGATTTTCCGTCAGGTTCTCATTTTCATTCCTGTTTTTCTGATTTTTTCGGTTTTTCTGTTTTTTGTTCTCATGCGCGGTCCGCGCTGGGACTGAGCGCGCGTCTTTTCGCGGCGCCGTCGGCGGCGAAGTCGTAGAGGATCGGCTCGCCGGTTTCAATGTTGACTTCTTCCACGGAGCGCGGACCGAGTCCTTCGATGTGCATGACGAGCGCGCGGATGACATTGCCGTGCGCGGCGAGCAGGGTTGTTTCGCCCGCCGCGGCGCAGGGCGCGATGTATGTTTCGTAGTAGGGGATGACGCGCGCGGCGGTGTCTTTGAGGCTTTCGCCGTTCGGGGGCGCGGCGTCCCAGGAGCGGCGCCACCGGCGCACGGTTTCGGCGCCGAAGCGTTCGCGAGCCTCTTCTTTGTCCAGACCTGTGAGGGCGCCGTAGTCGCGTTCGTTGAGTTCGGCGGCGATGACGGGTTTGAGTTTATGGTTGAGGGTGTTGAGGATGATTTCGGCGGTTTGCCGGGCGCGCCGGAGTTCGCTTGTGAAGGCGCGGGTCGGGAGCAGTTTCGCGTTGGCGAGTTGTCGGGCGGTGTTGCGCGCCTGTTGTTCGCCGCGCGGGGTGAGCCTGGGGTTTTGGCGTCCGGTGAAGCGGTTGTTTGCGTTCCATTCGCTTTCGCCGTGTCGCACGATGATGAGCGTCCGGGGCATGGGTTTGTTTTCGCGGCGGGGGGGTGGTGTGTGCTGGAGATTTATACATTGGATTTTGTGTTTATACTAGTGGCGAGGTCCCGTAGTTCAGCAGGATAGAACATCGGATTCCTAATCCGAAGGTCGGAGGTTCGAGTCCTCCCGGGACCGCGCATGGCGAAGGTGACGGCGCCGCCCTAATTAAGAGACAAACGAAGCGCGCCCCCTGGCATTAGTGGGAGTTTGACTAAGACATTCACAATGCTGGCTCAAGCGAGCGATGCCCACAGATGGCTGGCGGCACTGCCGCCAAAAAAAATTAAAAATTAAATGGACTATTTAAGGGGTCAATTAAATCGGCGTGCGGCCCTCGGCATTAGTGGGCGTTGGACTAAGACATTCACAGTGTCGGCTCAAGCGAGCGATGCCGGCAGATGGGTGCGGGCTAGCCCGCAAAAAATAAATAATAATTTATTGACTGTTTAAGGGGTCAATTAAATAAATTGTTTTTCTTAATTACTAATAGACAATTAATGGTGTCAATTAATTAAATTAATTTCTTTTAATTTTAATTTTTTTGCAGGCAGCGCCTGCAGGCATCAGTGGGTGCGGTTCGCTTGAGCGGCTATCGTGACTGTCTTAGTCCAACTCCCACTAATGCCAGGGGCCGCGCTTCGTTGTCTCTTTAAAATTGTGCTATTAAATAAAAATGAAAGACAAAATTCGCACCCTCATTATCGGCAGCGGCGGGCGCGAATACGCCCTCGCCCGCGCCATCGCAGCATCCCCAAATTGCGCCGAACTCTTCATACACCCCCACAACGACGCCATCACCCGCTACGCCAAACCCCTCCCCCCCAACAACGACATCATCCAACAGGCGCAGAAAAACAACATCAGCCTCGTCGTCATCGGTCCCGAACAGCCCCTCGTCGACGGACTCGCCGATAAATTCCGCGAAGCAAATATCCCCGTCTTCGGTCCCGACGCAAACGCCGCCCGGATAGAAGGCTCCAAAATCACAATGAAACAACTCGCCGACAAGGCAAACATCCCCACCGCCAGATGGCGCGCCGCCTCAACTCCCGCCGAAGCACACAGCATCCTCAATCAATACGGCGCGCCCGTCGTCATCAAAACCGACGGACTCGCCGCCGGCAAAGGCGTCACCGTCGCCCGCGACAGAAAAACCGCCGAGGACGCCATTCACTCCGCGATGACCGAAAAACGCTTCGGCAACGCCGGCGAACACATCATCCTGGAAGAAACCCTGGACGGCGAAGAACTCAGCTGCTTCGCCCTGCTCGACGGCAACGGCGGCGTCATGCCCTTCGCCTCCGCGCGCGACTGGAAACGCGCCAGCGCCCGCCCCGACAGCGACAACACCGGCGGCATGGCAAGCCTCTCGCCCGCGCCGGGCATCACCCGCGAAGAAGAAAACGAAATCCTCGCGCGCTTCATCCGTCCGATTGACGAAACCCTGCGCCGCGAGGGCAGCCCCTTCCGCGGCGTCCTCTTCGCCGGACTCATGCGCACCCGCGAGGGTCTGCGTCTCCTGGAATACAACATCCGCTTCGGCGACCCCGAAACGCAGGCGATCCTGCCGCGTCTTGAGTCCGACCTTCTGGAACTGCTTCGGCTCTGCGCCGCGGGCAGCCTCAACGAAGCGCCGGCGCCGCGCTTTTCCGCCGATCTCTGCTTTCACCTTGTCCTGGCGGCGCGTGGCTATCCGCGCGAGTATCAGACCGACACCGTTATCAAGGGTCTCGCCGCCCTGGAAAAAGAAAGAGAACAGACAGGCGACGGCGAGGAGGTCCGCATCACGCACGCCGCGACGCGCAGGGACGGCGGCGAGTGGCGCGCGGCGGGCGGACGCGTCCTCGGGCTTTCGGCGCGCGCGCCCGACCTCGCCACGGCGCGGACGCGCATCCGCGGCGCCCTCGCGCGCCTGGACTGGCCGGAAGGTTTCCACCGCGAAGATCTCCTCCGCGATTGAAGACGGCGGATTAAACCTGTAGACAGAATCACACCGCGCAAACCACGGAGCAGACCATGAACACAAACACAGACAGCGACCCCGCCGCCGACCTCATCGCCGAGGGCAAGACGAAACGCGTTGTGCGCGGCGCGGAGTCCGGCACGGTGCTTCTCGTGGCGCGCCACCGTCTCACGGGAGGCGACGCGGCGCGTGTCGCCGAGATGCGCGACATCGGCGTTCACAAGACGGCGCAGACGGCGCGCGTTTTCTCGCTGCTTGAGCGCGCCGGCGTGAAGACCGCGTTCATCGCGCGGTCGGCGGACGACGCCCTGCTCTGTCATGCGTGCGAGATGCTGCCGCTGGAGTTCGTGGTGCGCCGTTTCGCGTGGGGCAGTTATCTGAAGCGCGAGCCCGGCGCGCGGCGTGATGATGGTCCGCTGCGTTTTGACGAACCTGTGCGCGAGTTGTTTCACAAGTCCACGCTGCTGGTGCCGCCGGCGACGGAGACGGCCGAGATGGTGTCGGAGAACGACGCGCGCGCGCGTTTCCTGCGCGACGGCAAATGGGCTGACGGCGTTCACACCGACCCCTACATTCTGGCGACGGACGCCGAGTGGCTTTTATTCAGCGCGAAGGCGGAGGTGCGGGCGGATTCGCCGTTGCATCGGGTGTCGCCGGAGTTGTCGGCGGCGGAGTTGTCGTCCGCGTATGACGAGATTATTCTGCCGGCGTTTCGCGTTCTGGAGCGCGCGTGGTCTGCGGTTGAGACGCGTCATGGCGCGGTCGCGCTGGCGGACATCAAGTTTGAACTGGGACGCCGCGCCGACGGCTCTTTGGTGGTGGCGGATGTGATTGACAACGACTCGTGGCGCATCTGGCCTGGCGGTGATCCGAGTCTGCAGTTGGACAAGCAGGCGTTCCGCGAGGGTTCGCCGTTGTCGCTGGTGGAGGAGAACTACGCGATCGTCACGGAGTTGACGGAGCGTTTCGCGGACATTGAGATATGAAAGGAGTCTTGTGATGGCACGGAAAACGAAAAAGGCACCGGCGAAAACGGCGGCAAAAAAGGCGTCGGCGAAGCGGGCGACAAAAACGGCGCCGACAAAAAAGGTGTCGGTGAAGCGCGGGGCGCGTGTGGCGATCCTGATGGGGAGTCGTTCGGACTGGCCTGTGATGGAGGCGGCGGCGAAGATTCTGGACGACTTCAAGGTGCCGTATGACGCGCGGGTGATTTCGGCGCATCGCACTCCTGCGCGGCATCATGCGTATGTGACGGGCGCGTCCGGCGTGGAGGTGTTTATCTGCGGCGCGGGGATGGCGGCGCATCTGGCGGGAGTGACGGCGGCGTTGACGCAGAAGCCTGTATTGGGGGTTCCGCTTGAGGGAGGCTTGCTGGGCTTGGATTCTTTGCTGGCGACGGCGCAGATGCCTGGCGGGATTCCTGTGGCGACATTCGGCGTGGGCAAGCATGGAGCGAAAAACGCGGCGCTGTTGTGTATTGCAATTCTGGCGCTTAATGATAAAGTTTTGTCGGAGCGATTGTCTTCGTTCCGCGCCCGCCAGACCGCCTCTGTCCCGGAGTATCCCCAGGATGACTGACAAAAAACCTCCCCGCGACCCTAAAGGTCATTCCCACGAGGACCTGCCGTTCTCGCAGCGCCACGGCGGCGAGCCTGTTCCTACTCCGTATCAGCAGGGCACTTTGAGCAAAGACTTCAGATTGGATGTGTTTATAGGTTTGGCGGACTCGTTGGTGGCAATGTCCTTCTTCCAGATGAGAGATTTCATGGTAAATTATGTACGGTACTATCTCAGAAAAGAATCTGAATCCGTCGAGGTGCGTTATACCTTTGAAGGTGTCTCTAATCAGACGTTCTCGATCGCATCTTCTCACAATTGGGATGCGGATGAGGTTCACAGTCTCGCAAGAAAATTTCTCGGCCATGCCGAAGAAATTTTGGCGCTTGATAGAGAAGGCTTCTTCTCGCCAGACATCTTCTCATCGCCTAACGAACATACTCCCCCCGGCACGATTCCAGATCGGACGGGATTTAACAAATGCATGGATTTTCTCGAATTTCTGTGCAACGATGAGTTCTGCGAATCCGCTGGACTGAACGACACAATAAAAGAATCCCTGGATAAGCACAGGGAGGGGTACTACTTGGCCGAATCCAATGGGCGATATCGCATAAAGCCAATTGGCTCGGCGGAGGAGGATGATATGATGCAAGCCAATGTGGCGGGCGTTGAACAGTCGGACTGGCAAGAGGTCAAAAAACATCTGGGAGCCGCCTCACAAAATCTCAAAAATAGAGACTTTGACGGAGCCGTGCGCGAGAGTGTTCATGCTGTCGAGTCCGCGGTGCGCGACCTTACCGGGGAGTCAAATTTTCAGGACGCGGTTAAGTCTCTGCATTTGCACGGCGCGCTTGAGGCATCACTTGTCAGGCTGTATGGCTATGCCAGCGATGGTCCACGACATGGGCAACCCGACAGTAAAAAGCGGCCTCCAATCACCGAGGCCGAAGCGATGCTGTGCTGGAGTGTCGCCGTTTCCGTCACGCACTACCTGTGGCGCAAGCACGGACAAAAACCATGAACATGTCATCACCTGTTCACGAGGACTGCCAACAAAGGCAGAAATACTACCAACCCTGCCGCGAACACCAGCAGTACTATTTTCGCCCAGACGCGCTCGTATTTTGAGTTTTCGGAGTTAAATGCGACGGGCACAGCCCACCAGAGGGCCCAAGATGTAGCTAAAGTTATTGATACAAATACTGCGGCGTCGCCGTGACCGATCAGAATCAGATAAAAGGTGAAGGAATAGCAAAAGAGAGCCAGCAAGCCTGTGGCTGTGGCTTCAATAAGAAATTTGGCATCTTCGCTTGTGGTGCTTCTGACCAATACTTTGCGCACAGTCCACCGAAACCCGCGAACGGACAAGAAAACAAATATGAATCCAGAAATAACGAGGCCCACAAGATAAGGCAATGTGTGTCTCAGGAAAGACTCGGGGCTTGCGCTGCTCAGCCAGCCCACAGTAGCAACGATTAGCAGCGTAGTTACCAGAACTCTGCCGCCTTTCCCTGTATCAATTTTCATTGCGCATACCTCTCCATCCAGTTTCTCGCACGAGAAATCTCATGGTACCTTATTCTGTTATTATGTTCAAGTATGCATATGAATAAAAGCCGTGACCATGTTTTTACACTCGATCACTCTAACGCTTCTAACGCTTTGTGAAGATTCTCCACCGCCTCCCGCGCCCCCTCCAGCGTTTTTTGAAATTCCTCTACCACCTCGGGCACGACAATCCCGTTGTAGATCCCTGCCAGTCCCGCCAATGCTGTCGCAAACGCCAACAGTGCCACTGTTGACCAGATACGCGCGTAATTTGGCTCTTTGGAGCTGATGGCAATCGGTATAGCCCAATAGGCAGCCCAAATTGCAGCCACAATTGATACCCTAGCCGCGCAATAGAAGACACCGAGGCTTGTCGGGTTATCTATAATTATAGCGAGAATGACGCAGTAGGAGAAAAGCGCAAGCAAGCCAATGGATATGGCTTTGGTAAAAAACAAAGTGCGCTCGTTTGCAGAGTCCTTAATCAGGAATTTATCCACAACCCGCAAACATTCGCGGGTGGACAAGAAGACAATGGTGACAGCGAATGCAGAGGCAACAGTAGCAAAGACTAACGCTACTAAAAAAAATATAGGGAAAGGATAGGAGAGGGGGTACCACCCGGTGGAGTACACGATGGCACTGCCAAACCAGGAATTCATAACACTGAATGAAAAGAAGCCAATGTTATGCTCCACAACCCACCTTTCTATCAACAGGATAGAAATGTCAATAGGCACCATTGTTATTATAACTCTGGTTACATCCTTCTCATCGATTTTCATTGTAAGCCTCCTTTCCTGCGAATGGCTTTGTGGTCAGGCAGCAAAAACCGCGCACTGTCAGTGTGAGCATAAACCTCTAGCCCAGAGATGGCAAGTATGGGCTAGGGGGTGTTTCTTGAGAAACAGGGAAGTGGGAGGGCGGGGGAGACTCCCCGAGAAACGCTGACTACTAGATGCCGTGGGTGAGGCGATGCTGTGCTGGAGTGTCGCCGTTTCCGTCACCCACTACCTGTGGCGCAAGCACGGACAAGAGCCGTAAAAACAGGTGCGCGCCCGGGAGGATTCGAACCCCCAACCTCCTGATCCGTAGTCAGACGCTCTATCCAGTTGAGCTACGGGCGCAAAACATGTTTGGCAAAACCTCCCCCTTCCCCTACTATAAAGACCACGGCCGAAACCCGCAACTCCGCAGAAACAGAGAAACAATGACCGCAACACCAGACCAGAAAGTCGCGCTGCTCTTCGGCGGCGGACGCGGAATGGGCGCCGCCTCAGCCCGCGCCCTCCACAAAGCAGGATGGCGCCTGGCGCTGTCGTCGCCGAGCGAGTCGTGCGAGAAACTCGCCGCCGAACTCGGCGCCTTCGCCGTCAGGGGTTCAATGGACAGCCCCGACGACATCAAGCGCGTCGTCGCCGCGTCCCGCGAACACTGCGGACGCATCGACGGCCTCCTGATTCACAGCGGCGGGCCTCCGAAGGGCGATCTCCTCGCGCTCTCCGACGACGACTGGCGGCGCGGCGTTGACCTGCTGCTGCTCGGTTTCGTGCGCGCGATGCGCGAGGTCGTGCCGGTGATGCGCGAGGGCGGCGGCGGTTCGGTTGTGGCGATCACGGCGTATGGCGCGGCGGAGCCGAGTCTGGTGTATCCGATTTCGTCGGCGGTGCGCGCGAGCGTGAGCGCGATGGTGCGGCTTTACGCGACGCGCTTCGGCGGCGACGGCATCCGTGTCAACGGCGTTATGCCGGGGTTTGTGGATTCTCTGGACTTCGGCGACTCCAACCCTGCCGCGGATTCCGCGCTCGGACGCCTCGGACGCGCCGAGGAGTTGGGCGAGACTGTCGCGTTTCTGATGTCGGATGGCGCTGGCTATATCACGGGCCAGAACATTCTGGCTGACGGCGGCCTGACGCACGGCATTTAAATAATTATAGGGACAAACGAAGCACGGCCCCTGGCATTAGTGGGAGTTTGACTAAGACATTCACAACAGCGGCTCAAGCGAACAATGCCAGCAGACGGGTGCGGGCTAGCCCGCAAAAAAAAATTAAAAATTAATAAGAAAGCAATTTATTTAATTGACCCCTTAAATAGTCCATTTAATCTTTAATTTATTTTTTTGCAGGCAGCGCCTGCGGGCATCAGCGGGTGCGGTTCGCTTGAGCCGACATTGTGAATGTCTTAGTCAGACTCCCACTAATGCCAAGGGCCGCACTTCGTCTGTCTCTTATTTAACTCCCACTAATGCCAGGGGCCGCGCTTCGTTTGTCTCTTAATTATGAATGCGGCCGACGGGAAGGCCGGCCTCCAGGTCCGCCAGAACCGTCGGATACTCGCCGCTCATACAAGCATCGCAAAAACGCCGACCCTCTCCACGCTCCCCGCCCAAAGCACGATACAAACCCTCAAGCGACAAAAACGACAGGCTGTCACCGCCTATCCGCTCGTTCAACTCGCCCTCGCCGAAACGATGCGCCGCCAGCTCGTCACGCGACGGCGTGTCAATCCCGTAATGACACGGACGCCGAAACGGCGGCGACGCCACACGCACATGAATCTCCACCGCCCCCGCGCGCCGCAATAAAGCGACAATCTTCGGCATCGTCGTACCGCGCACAATGGAATCGTCAATCAAAATCACCCGCCGCCCCCGCACGCTCGCCGGATTCACCGACAACTTCAACTTCACCCCAAGATGACGAATCTTCTCCGTCGGCTCAATGAATGTCCGCCCCGTGTAATGACTCCGCAAAATCCCCTGGCTGTACGGCAAGCCCGACGCCGCCGCATACCCCACCGCCGAATGAACCCCCGAATCCGGCACCGGCACCACAACATCCGCCGCGACATGACTCTCCTCAAATAACTCCGCCCCCAGACGCTCGCGCACCGCCGACACCTCAAGTCCCATGAACGCGCTGTTCGGGCGCATGAAATAAATAAACTCAAACGCGCAAAAGCGCTCCGGCACTGTCGTTGTCTCCGTCGCCGCGACAATCCGCGACTCCTCGCCGCCGTCGTCCGAGATGGAAAGAATTTCGCCCGGACGAATGTCGCGCTCATGCTCGGCGCCGATGATGTCCAGCGCGCAGGTCTCCGACGCCACCACCGCCGCGCCGTTCAGACGACCCAGCACCAGCGGACGAAAACCATGCGGGTCGCGCATCGCCACCATTCGCCGCTCCGTCAGCAAAGCCAGCGACCACGCGCCCTGCAATTCCGTCGCCGCGTCGGCGAGGGCGTCCTCAAGAGACGCCGCGCGGCTCGCCGCCACGCGCTGAAACACCACCTCCGTGTCGCCGCTGGACGCGAAACGCATCCCCCGCTCCAATAACGCCCGCCGCAGCAGTCCGGCGTTGGTGATGTTGCCGTTGTGCGCCATCGCGACCTGTCCGAAGCGCGTCTCGCCGAGCAGGGGCTGGATGTTCGCCGCCTCCGCGTCGCCCGCCGTGGAGTAGCGCAGGTGTCCGAGCGCGGCGCGTCCGCGCGGCGGCGGGCTGTCGTTGGAAAAGACGCGTCCCACCGTGCCGAGTCCGCGGCGCGCGCGCAGGCGGCCGTCAAGGCGCGACACGAGTCCGACGGCTTCCTGTCCGCGATGCTGGAGGGCGTGGAGTCCCAGCACCGCGAAGTCGGGAGCGGCGTCGGTTTCGTTGATCGCGAAAATGCCGCATTCCTCGCGCAGCGTGTCGCCGTCGGAGTCGTCATTAAATTCGGCGACGCTGTTGTCGTCACCTTCGGAAACGGCGACGGCGCCGCCAGATTCGGCGGCGGTGTTGTCGTCAAATTCGTCACGCATGATTCAAGTCCAGTCGATCGGATCGCGCGCGAGTTCCGGCACTCTGTCGGGCTGTCGCGCCGCCGCGTCCAGGACCACCGGATACAGCGCATGCTCGCGCTCCTTGATGCGCTCGTGCAGACTCCCGGGCGTGTCGCCGTCAACGACCGGCACGCGCGCGCGCGCCAGAATCGGACCGCCGTCAACCTCCGCGGTCGCGATGTGAATCGTCGCGCCCGACTCGCGCGCGCCCGACTCTATCGCCCGCACCGGCGCGTATCTGCCCGGAAACGCCGGCAGCAATGACGGATGAATGTTCAGGATCCGGTCGCGCCACAACTCCTCGCAGAAGCGCGCGGAAAGGATCCGCAGAAATCCGGCGAGCGCGATCAGTTCAATGTCGCGGCGGACAAGTTCCGCGTGAAGTTCCTGTTCCCAGTTCTCGCGGCCGGCGCCGTTGTTGTTTCCGCTGACGGCGCGCGCCCAGGCCGGAAGACCGGCGGCGCGGGCGTAGTCAAGGGCGGGCGCGTCTGTGTTGTCCGAGGCGACGAGCGCGATTTCGGCGGCGTAGTCGTCGGCGCGGGCGGCGGCGGCGAGGGCGCGCATGTTGCCTCCGTAGCCGGAAACAAAAACGGCGACACGGCACTTTTTCTGTAAGGTCACGGCCGTCTCCGTCTATGTGATGCGGACGCGCGGAGCGTCGCCGTCGCGCGCGGTCAAAGTGCCGACGCGAAACGCGGAATCGGGAAGGTCGCGCGCGCGTTTCTCGTCGGCGCAGACGACGACGGCGGCGAGTCCGCAGTTGAAGACGCGCCACATTTCGTCTTCGGTGATGTCGCCGGCTTTTTGAAGCCACGAGAAAACCGCCGGACGCGGAACGCGCTCCGTCTCAATCTCGGCGGCGATGTCGTCGGGCAGGACGCGCGGCAGATTGCCGATCACTCCGCCGCCCGTGATATGCGCGGCGGCGAGGATGACTTCCGCGGCGGCGAGGCGGCGCAGGTCGCGCGCCAGAATCGGCGTCGGCTCAAGCAGCGCGTTAATAAGAGAGCGCGACTCGTCAAAGGGCGCGGCGGCGTGAAAGTCAATGTTGTTGTCGCGCAGGATTTTACGCACGAGCGAGAAGCCGTTGGCGTGGATGCCGGTCGCGGGCAGGGCGTAGAGCGGCTGTCCGGCGCGGATCTCGGCGGCGCGCGGCAGGAGGCGGTCGCGCTCAACGGCGCCGACCGCGAAGCCGGCGAGGTCGTAGCCGCGCGGCGCGTAGAGTCCGGGCAGTTCGGCGGTTTCGCCGCCGACGAGGGCGCAGTCCGCCTCGGCGCAGGCGGAGGCGACGCCGGCGAGCAGCGCCTTCTGACGCGGCGCGTCAATGACGGCGGCGGCGATGTAGTCCAGGAAGAAGAGCGGGGCGGCGCCGCGGCAGGCGAGGTCGTTGACGCACATCGCGACGAGGTCGCGTCCGACGGCTTCGTGGGCGGCGGCGGTGTCGGCGTTTTGCGCGAGTTCAAGTTTGGAGCCGACGCCGTCGCAGGCGGCGACGAGGAGCGGGTTTTGCCATCCGGCGGCGGCGAGGTCAAAGAGGGCGGCGAAGCCTCCTATCTCTTCGATGACGCCGCGATGTCTGTGCTTCCCCGCGGTTTTGCGGGCGATATCTGCGGCTGTCTCTGCGCGTACGAGACTGACGCCCGACTCGGCGTAGGAGGGTGCAACCGAGGCAAGTTGCTCGTTTCCCATGATGGATTCGTCTCCTCCTCTTCTTCAACGACCGAAGATACTTTCACATCGGTCGTTTCGGTTGTTCCGGTCTCGCGGGGCGCATGGTCGTCTGATGACACCTGCCTGGCAAGGCGATCGTCAAAAAGAGCATACAGGTGCCTGCGGATTTCATCCGTATCGGTCAGACGCTCGAACGCCTCCATTGATATATTTGCATTATCCCGAACCTCGTCGTCCGCCACAAGAGAGGCGAGGAACTCCCTGCCGTTGTCAATGGTGAACGCGTGACGCTGAACGAGACGATAGGCGTCCTCGCATGTCATTCCGGCGCGCTTCAGCTCCAGCTGGAACGACTGGCTGTATACCCGTCTGCCGCTCAACGCGATGTTTTTTTCCATCTTTTCGGGATAGACCTCAAGGCCGGAAATCATCCGCTCAAGACGCGCAAGGGCGAAGTCCGCCAGAGCGCAGCAGTCGGGAAAAATCGCGCGCTCCACGGACGAATGAGAGATGTCGCGCTCGTGCCAGAGAACAATGTTCTCAAGCGCGGGCGCGACCTGGGCGCGGATGAGTCTCGCAAGTCCCGTGAGATTCTCGCTGAGTACGGGATTGCGCTTGTGAGGCATCGCCGATGATCCCTTCTGCTTATCTGTAAACGGTTCGGCGACCTCGCCGATCTCGTTGCGCTGGAGGTGACGAATTTCCACCGCCAGACGCTCGACGGCGGATGCCGTCAGGGCGAGCGCGAAAATAAAAGAAGCGTGACGGTCGCGGGGAATGACCTGCGTGGAAACAGGCTCAACGGAAAGTCCGAGAATTTCGGCGACATCCGACTCCACTTCGGGCGGGAGATGCGGAAATGTGCCGACCGCTCCCGAAATGGCGCAACGCGAGATTTCGGAGACGGCGGTTCGCAGACGGTCATGCGCGCGCAGAAATTCGCCGCGGTGTCCGAGGAGTTTGAGTCCGAAGGTTGTGATTTCCGCGTGCATCCCGTGCGTGCGACCGATGGTAAGAGTGTCGCGATGTTCGCGCGCGCGGACGAGAATCGTCTCGGCGACTTTTTCGATTCCTTCCAGTATATGTTCACCCGCCTCGCGCAGCAGCAGCGAGTTGGCAGTGTCAACAGCGTCATACGATGTTATTCCAAAGTGGAGCCAGCGCGCATCGTCTCCGAGGGTTTCGCGAATCGCGTCGAGGAACGCGAGGACATCGTGATGAAGAACGGCGTCAAGTTCTTTAACACGCGCACGATCCGGAGGGGAGCAGCGCGCAATGGCGTCGGCGGCGGACTGCGGGATGATTCCATGCCGCGCGCTTGCGACGGCGACCGCCTGTTCCACCTTAAGCCAGGCGGTTAATCGGTTCTCCTCCGACCAGATTTCTGCCATCCTTGGCCGGGTGTATCGTTCGAGCATGCGGAGCGGTCTCCCCTTGTCGTGTTTTGCCCTGTGTCGCAGGACAGTTTAGGATACACGGGATGGTGTCACCCATCTCCCATGGATACACAATAGAGACGGAAAATGGCCGAGGCAACCCCGAATCACTCTTTAATAGTGAGCATTTTTCCCTCATATTTGGCGACATTGGAGGTGTCGCGGGGGATTTTTGACGCAAAATTCTCGTCTTTTCTTATATCTATACAACAAGTGCTGTCGTCTGAGGAGAAAACGGCGTTATACGCGCTCGCCGATCCGCTGTGTGAACAAGTTTTCATTCACAGCGAGACGAAGAATGGCGACGCTGGCGACAAATTCATCAGTGCGCTCGATTCGCTTCTGCCCGGCTGGCGATTCGTCGTGGATGTTTCTTTTCTTCCGGGCGTCCTGGATACGGCGGGCGCGGTCGCGGCGCGGATTCTTCAGGCAGGAGGGCTTGAAAAGTCCGTCGCCGTCCACAGTTCGCGGCTCTGGCTCGCCAAAGACGAACAAAACGCCCGCGACATCGCCGACAATCACGCCAACCCGCTCCTCCACGCCGTCCGCATCCACACCCGCGCCGACTTTCTGCAAGAGGGAGGACCGAAATCGCGCTTTCAAATTCCCGCCGTCACCCTCGCCGACTCCAATCGCGTCCAGCGCGTCAATCTCAATGTCAGCGACAGTGAACTCGCCGCGCTCGGCAGAGAAGGAATCCTGGACGACGAAACAAACGAAAGACGCGGGCCGCTCGGCCTCTCGCCCGATGACCTCCGCGCCGTCCGCGACCACTTCGCCGCGAAAAACACCCGCCCCACCGACGCCGAACTGGAAACCCTCGCCCAAACCTGGTCGGAACACTGCCGGCACCGCACCTTCGCCGCGCCCCTCGCCGAAGCCGAAAACGGCATCCTCAGACACTTCATCCGCCGCGCGACCGAAGACATCATCGCCCGCGACCGCTTCGGCGCCGCCGCCTTCGTGGTCTCCGCGTTTCACGACAACTCCGGCGCCGTCGCCCTGGACGCCGATCACATCCTCACCGACAAAGTTGAAACGCATAACAGCCCGTCGGCGCTGGATCCGTTCGCGGGCGCGCTGACCGGCATCCTCGGCGTCAACCGCGACTGCATCGGTTTCGGACTCGGCGCGCAGCCCGTCGCCAATCGCTACGGATTCTGTCTCCCGCCCTGCGCCGAAAATGACAGCGAAAAGGAGACGCGCCTCTTCCGCGACGACAAAAAAACCTCGCGGCTTCCCGCGCCCCGCGCAATGCGGAGCGGCGTCGTCGCCGGCATTGAACGCGGCGGCAACTGCAGCGGCATCCCGACAATGCAGGGCTTCACGCGCTACCACGACTCCTGGCGCGGCAAGCCGCTTGTGTTCTGCGGCACGCTCGGCGTCGCGCCGCGCCGCCTCGCCGACGGACGCGCTGTCCACGAGAAGCGCGCGCGCGCCGGCGACATCATCGTCATGGCGGGCGGACGCGTCGGCGCCGACGGCATCCACGGCGCGACTTTTTCGTCCGCCTCGCTGGACGAAGGCTCGCCCGCCGGCGCCGTCCAGCTCGGCGACCCCTTCACGCAGCGCAAACTCGGCGACGCGCTCCTGCGCGAACTGCGCGACCTCGGCGTCTACAGCAGCGTCACCGACAACGGCGCGGGCGGACTTTCGTCATCGGTCGGCGAGATGGCGCGCGAGAGCGGCGGCGCCGAGGTGCGGCTTGAGCGGGTCGCGCGCAAATATCCGGGACTGCCGCCCTGGGCGGTCTGGGTCTCGGAAAGTCAGGAGAGAATGACGCTCGCCGTCCGTCCCGACCGCCTCGCCGAAACGCTCGCCGTCTTCGCGCGCTACGAGACCGAGGCATGGGCTATCGGACACTTCAACGACTCCGGCGTTCTGCGTCTGAAATACGAGGACGAGACGGTCGGCGAGTTAGACCTGAAATTTCTGCACGACGGCGCTCCGTCTCTTAAGTTAAAGGCGGGGGAGGAGGCGACGGCGACGGTGACAGGCGCGGCGAAGTTAAAGGTCGGCGACGGCCGGAGTATCGCGCACGAATGGGCGGCGCTGATGCGGCGTCCGAATCTTCGCGCGCACGGCTGGATCGCGCGGCGTTACGATCACACTGTGCGCGGCGGGTTTTTGTACGGACCTTTATGCGGCGCGGCGCGGATGGGGATTTCGGCGTTCTGTCCGACAGCGGGACGCGACGCGGCGGCGGTCCTGGCGCAGTCGCTGCTGCCGGAGGTCGGACGCTTCTCGGCATACGAGATGGCGGCGGCGGCGGTGGAGACGGCGGCGCGGCATCTTGTCGCGGCGGGCGTCGCGCGCGGACGCGTCGCGCTGCTGGACAACTTCTGCTGGCCCGACAACGGCGGCGCGGCGCTGGCGGCGCTCCTGGCGGCGGCGCGCGGATGTTTTGACGCGGCGACCGCGCTGGATGTTCCGTTCATTTCGGGCAAGGACAGCATGCACAACCGCTTTGACGGTTTTGACGAGAACGGCGCCGCGACCGAGATCGCTTCCTTGCCGACTTTGCTGATTTCGTCGCTCGGCGTGCTGGATCACCGGGACGAATTGATTTCGCCGGAGTTCAAGCGCGCGGGCGATGTGATTTATGTGCTTGGCGCGAGTGAGGGGGGCAGACTTGGCGGGAGCGAGTATGCGGCGATGGCGGGGCTTGCGGACGGCGAGACGGGCGGAGTCGCGGCGGTGAATCTGGAGGCGAGCGATGTGTTGTTTTCGGCGTTCGGCGAGGCGCGGGGAATGGCGGCGAGCGCGCTGGCGCTTGAGGGGGGAGGCTTGGCGGCGGGTTTGACGCGCGGGTGTCTGGGTTCTGGTCTGGGCGTGTCGTGCGACCTGTCGTTTGTTGCGGAGAGTGTCGCGGGTTTGTTGTTCTGCGAGACGAGCGGACGGATTCTTTGCACGGTTGAGGAGATTAAATGCGGAGAGTTTGAGGGTGTGATGTCGCGTCATGGCGTGGAGTTTGCCCGCCTCGGCGAGGTGATCGGGGACGCTGAAATTCGTGTGCGGATGAAGACAGACGAGGCGCGAATTGCTTTGTCAGACCTTTGCGAGGAGGGACTGCCATTGCCGTCGTCCCCCCGAAGCGCGGCTCCTGGCATTAGTGGGCGGGAAATCAAGACGGGTCACGACGGCGGCTCAAGCGAGCAGCACCCGCTGTCGCCCGCAGGCGCTGCCTGCAAAAAAATAAAATTAGTCCCTTCAATTAAGGGGACAAAAACAGACGACCACCACGGCGGCAAGTCGCTGTCCAAGTCTCTGTCAAAGGCTTTGACATCATCATCGCCCTCATCCGTCCAGGTTAACATCCTCTCCGGGCTCGGCCTCAACTGCGAAGACGAAACCCAGTACGCCTTCCGCCTCGCCAGCGCCCGCGCAACTCTCATCCAGATCAGCGACTTCCTCCAAAACCCCGAAGCCGTCCTCAACAGCACGCACATCTTCGTCATCCCCGGCGGCTTCAGTTTCGCCGACGACACCGGCGCCGGCAACGCCCTCGCGACACTCCTCCGAAATCAAGCCGGCAAACCCCTCGCCGAATTCATCACCGGCGGCGGCCTCGTCCTCGGCGTCTGCAACGGCTGCCAGGTCCTTCTCAGACTCGGCCTCGTCGGCGACGGCGCCGTCTCCCTCGCCCCCAACGCGAGCCGCAAATACGAATCGCGCGCCTCGTTCGTCAAAGTCTCGCGGACAGGCGTCGCCGCGCAAAGTCCGTGGCTGACAAACGCGGACAAAAAACTCCTCCTCCCCGTCGCTCACGGCGAAGGACGCTTCATCGCCGCCTCCGAAACCTGGAACCGCCTCGCCGACAACGGACAAATCGCCCTCCAGTACGCCCTGCCCCGCGCCGACAAACTCGCCGAAGGCGAATACCCCCACAACCCGAACGGCTCGCCGCGCGACGCCGCCGCCCTCCTGGATGCGACCGGCCGCGTCCTGGCGATGATGCCGCACCCCGAACGCGCCGCACTCTTCCGTCAAAGACACGACTGGACGACGGTCGCCGCCGGTCTTAAACGCGACGGAAAGCCAGCCCCCGAACGCGGCGACGGTTTTAATTTCTTCGCCGCCGCCGTCGCCCACTGCACCAACTACGGACAGGGATAAGTATGCGCGTTGTGAACCTCTTCAATCTCGGCGAGCAACTCGTCCGAGAGCGTGACTGCCTCGGCGTCAATCGCGGCCTTTAACTGATCCATCCGCGTCGCGCCGATGATGGAAGAAGTCAGAAACGGACGCGAATACACAAACGCATGCGCCAGAGTCGCGATGTCCATTTCGTGACGCTTGGCGAGGTCAATCCACGCGCGCACCGCCGCCTCGCCCGACGCCGAAAAATACCGCGACGCCTGCGGATACAGCACAAACCGCGCGCCCTTCGGCTTCGCGCCGTCAAGATACTTGCCGCTCAGAACGCCCGCCGCGAAGGGCGCGTAGGCGAGAAGTCCGCAGCGCTCGCGGAAGGCGACCTCGGCGAGTCCGACCTCAAACGAGCGATTCAGCAGACTGTACGGATTCTGAATGCTCGCCATGCGCGGCAGTCCCGCCTTCTCGGCGTGCTCCAGAAAGCGCATCACGCCCCACGGCGTCTCGTTGGACACGCCGACGGCGCGGACGCGTCCCTCTTTCTGCAGTTCGGCGAAGGCGGAGAGGGTCTCTTCAAAGGGCGTGGTGCGCTCTTCGCCCGCCGGAACGGTCCAGGCGAGCCGTCCGAAAATGTTGACATGGCGCTCGGGCCAGTGCAACTGGTAGAGATCAATTGTTTCCACGCCGAGCCGTTTGCAACTCGCGTCCAGGGCGTCGCGGATGTCCTTTTTGTTGAACGGCGGACGGTCGCCGCGCAGCCACGCCACATGCGGCCCGCCGATTTTTGTCGCGATAATAATTTTCTCGCGCATTCCCGGACGCGCGCGCAGCCACTCGCCGATGATGGTCTCGGTGGCGTTCGCCCATTCCTCGCGCGGCGGCACGGGATAGATTTCGGCGGTGTCAAAGAAGTTGACGCCGCGTTCCACGGCGTAGTCCATCTGTTCAAAGGCTTCGTCCCGCGAGTTCTGACTGCCCCAGGTCATTGTGCCGAGGCAGCAGCGGCTGACCTTGATCTCGGTGGTTCCGAGCGCGCGATATTCCATTTTTTCTTTCCCTGCTTTCGTGCTGTGGAGTAAAAGTTTCCGGACAGAAACCCGTGCTATACTGCCACAGAATTCAGCCCCTGTGAAGCCGGAGCGGAGACGGACAGCAGGACAGAAGAAAGGACAGACAAATGGCGTTAGAACAGACTCCAATCTGCGACTTCGGCGCGAAGGCGCCGGACTTCACCCTCGCCGCCACCGACGGCAAACGCTATTCTCTCGCCGACATTCGCGGAGAGAACGGCACGCTGATCATGTTTATCTGCAATCACTGTCCGTATGTGAAGGCGATCGCGTCTCGTCTCGCTCCGACGGCGGCGCGGCTGCTCGAGGCGGGAGTGGGCGTCGGCGCGGTGATGCCGAACGACACCGAGGCGTATCCTGACGACTCGTTCGCGCACATGCGTCTTTTCGCGGAGCGTCACGGCTTCGGCTTTCCGTACATGATTGACGAGACGCAGGACATCGCGCGCGCCTACGGCGCCGTCTGCACGCCCGACTTTTTCGGCTACGACGCCGGCGGCGGACTTCAGTACCGCGGACGCCTTGACGCGACCACGCCTTCGCAGCCTGCGGCGGGCGACGCGCGTCAGGATCTGCTTGAGGCGATGCTCGGCGTCGCGAAAGGAGGCAAGGGGCCGAGCGAACAGCAGCCTTCGCGCGGCTGTTCTATTAAATGGCGCGAGTAAGGCGCCGCGGTCTGCGGGACTTAACAAGGGTGAGACCTGTGAGGGTCTAAATTCCCTTCGGCATTTCGGCGAGGTCGGAGTCTGCGGGACTTTAAACCTGCGGAACTTGATGAGGGTGAGACCTTTAAGGGTCTAAATTCCCTTCAGAATTTCGGCAGGGTCGCTGTCCCCGCGACTTAATCCTGCGGGACTGCGGGACTTGATGAGGGTAAGACCTTTGAGGGTCTAAATTCCCTTCAGAATTTCAACGAGGCCGGCGAGATCGGAGATGCTGACCTCGCTCTGCGCGCCGGTCTCCAGATCCTTGAGCGTGACGACAGCCTTCTCCTCCTCGTCGGGACCGTAGATGAGACAACGGCGGTGTCCGGCGCGCTCGGCGGCTTTGAACTGATCGCCGATCTTGCCGCCGCGGCCGACATAAACCTTGAGCCCGAGGTCGCGCAACTCGCGCGCAAGTTGCTCGGTGGCGACAAGCATCTCCGGCGAGAAAAGCGTGAGATGCACGACATCATCGGCGGGAGGGTCAAGGGCCGAGATGCTGTCCTGGACTTCAAGTTCGTCCAGGACGCGCTCCAGTCCGATGGAGCCGCCGCAGATTCTGCAGTCGCTGCCCGCGACCTCGGCGGCGAGGTTGTCGTACCTGCCGCCGGCGGCGATGGCGCGCGTGCTGCCGCCGAGGGTGTGAAATTCAAAGATGAAGCCGGTGTAGTAGTCCAGCCCGCGCGCGAGGAGGGGATTGACGCTGATTTCCAGGTCGCGCGAGGCGGCGGCGGCGACGGCCTCGGTGATTTCGGCGAGTTCGTCGCGCTCGGGACCGTCGAGGGTGTCTTTGTCCAGGAGTTCGGCGGCGAATTCGGGGTGGAGGGCGTCGGCGAGAAGGCGCGCGCCGGAGCAGGGAATCGCGGCGATCTCGCGGCGCACCGAGGGGATGGGGAACTTGTCAAGTTTATCCAGGGCGATGAGGACGGCTTTGCGCTGCGCCTCCGAGATTTTGAAGAGGTCGCAGAGTTTGCGGAGGATGCCGCGGGTGTTGACCGAGATGACGAGTTCGCGCATGCCGAGGTCGCGGAGGCCGCCTTCGAGGGCGGCGACGGTCTCGGCTTCGGCGAGGGGTGTCGGCGTGTTGTAGAGGTCTACGTCGCACTGCCAGAATTCGCGGAATCTTCCGCGCGCGGCGCGTTCGGCGCGCCAGACCGGCCCGATCTGGTATCTGCGGAAGCCTTTCTGGAGCAGGTCGTGTTCGGCGAGGGCGCGCACGGCCGGCACGGTGAGGTCGTATCTGAGCGCGAGGTCGGGCTGGGGGTTGAGTTCGGCTTGTTGTCCTCTGGGGAGGATTTTGAAGATGAGTTTGTCGCCTTCGTCTCCGTAGACGCCTGTGAGTGTCTGGATGCGTTCCAGGGCGGGGGTTTCCACGGGGAGGAAGCCGTGTCTTTCGAAGCGGTCGGCGAGGATGCCGGCGGCCTGGCGGCGGCGATGGAGTTCGCGCGGGAGGAAGTCGCGGGTTCCTGAGGGGGGGGAGTTATTTTTTTCTTTTTTCATGGGATATTTTCTGTTGGTTGTGATAATAACAGCGCGGCTGTTGTGTGGCAAGCATTTGGCGTTTGTTAGCGCTTTAATTGAGGGACGACGAAGCGCTGTCCGCGAGAACAAAATTTGTTTTAAGGGTTTCATTGACGGCGCCGCGTTTTTTATTAACAGGGACAAAGTTTGCTAACGGGAGAAAACGACACGCCTCGGCTGTCTCCGCCGTCTTTTGGACGGCGAAGACAGCCCGCAGACGGCGCCAGCCGTCTGCCGGGCGTAAGCGTGTCGTTTTCTGTTTAATAATTACCGGCTATCCTCCACCACCACGGGCGGGAAATTAAAAAGCGTCGCGCGGGACGCCAGTCCCGTGCGACACATTTGAGGGGCGGGGGTGGCGGAGGATAGCGCCGATCTTGCCCACGGACTGCATTGATCTCGCCGCGCATGGGCGACATTTGCGCGCAGTTGACAGAACGGCGAGGATAGTTTATTCCACAGGATGAACCTTGCCTGCGTCCGCAGGCGCTGCCGGAGGAAACATGAAAGAGAAGGCAAACAGCGAAGACTGGGATCCCGCCGTCTCCGGACAGGCCGTCCGTTTGCGCAGGAACCCCGGTCGGCAGGGGATAACCACCGGCGAAACCCGGGTGTCGGGCGACGACCTGATGGTCGAGGTCAGATTCGGACCCAGCGAAAAAAAGTTCAAGAACTACGGGTCGCTCGAACTCATAAAAGACGAGCCGGCCATCGACCTTCTGCGAAAAGGCCGTTTCGGGAAACCGGCGGACCTCATGCGCGTGCTCACGCTGCAGAAAATCCGGGGGAAACTCACGAACGTCTATTACTCCATGGAATCGAGCAACACCGATTTCTACCCGCATCAGTTCAGGCCCGTCCTCAAGTTCATCGAGTCTCCCACCGGCAGACTGCTTATAGCCGACGAGGTCGGTCTGGGAAAAACCATCGAGTCCATCTACATCTGGAAAGAACTCCAGGCGCGGCGCGACGCGCGCAGACTCCTCGTGATCTGCCCGGCCATGCTTCGGGAGAAGTGGCGCGACGACATGAAAAAACGCTTCAACATCTCCGCGGAGATCGTCAGGGCGGATCATCTTCTTGAGACGCTGCAGGAAGCGTCTCACAGAAGCAACTTTGTGTACATCGTCAGTCTCGAGGGGGTGCGCACTCCTCCGAAATACAAGTACGAAGACCCGAAAAACAAGGGAACACGGGCGCGGCTGGCGCGGCTGCTGGACGCGCACCCCGCTTCGGACGACTTCGCCCTGCTGGACCTCGTCATTTTTGACGAGGCGCACTATCTCCGCAACCGCAACACGGCGAACAACCGGCTGGGACAGCTGATGAGAGATGTCGCCCGTCACATGATACTCCTCACGGCGACGCCCGTTCAGATCGACAACGAAAATCTTTATCAGCTGATGCATCTCATCGATCCGGAAGAGTTTTACAACCTGGATCTGTTTCACCAGAGGCTTGAGGCGAACAAACCCGTCATCAGCGCGATGAGAAGCCTCTGGCGGAAGCCGTACGACCTCGCGACGGCCAGGGAGGAGATAGACAGGGCGACTTCAAGCCCCTATTTCGCCGATGACGAAACTTTGAGGCGGGCGGGCGAACGGGTTCTCGGCGACGGATCGGATCCGGAAAAACGCATCGAGATCGCCAGGGTGCTGGAGTCGAGGTCCCTGCTCGGCCAGTACATGGTCAGAAGCCGCAAGCGGGAGGTTCTGGAAAAAAGAGTCGAGCGCGACGCCCAGATGATCAAGCTGGATTTCTCCGCGGCGGAGCAGGATGCGTATGACGGATTCATCAACCGCATCGGGCGGCGCATCGGCGGAGCGTCCTTCGGCAAGCAGCTCGCTCTTATCGGACGCCAGCGTCAGATGGAGAGTTCGCTGGTCGCGGCTCTGGAAAGCTGGCGGGAAAAGGATTTCCTGAAGGATCTGCTCTGGGAAGATCTGGGGTATTCCGAAAAACTCTCCGGCGGGGCCGATGCGGACGGCGGGCCGGCGAAGGACATTCTCGACGAATCCGAAGAGTGGATGAACGGAGCGATCGACATCGATATCAAGGCGCTCGAGGACAACGACACGAAGTACGAGGAGTTAAAGAAGACTCTGGACGAGCATGGACATGAGAAGTGTGTCGTCTTCGCTTTCTTTCGCGGCACGCTTCAGTATCTCGGGCGCCGCCTCGAGCAGGACGGCGTGCGCGCCTGCCTGATCATGGGGGGCATGGGGGACGAGAAAGACAGAATTCTGAACGAGTTCAGAAGCGAAGACGGGCCGTCCGTTCTGCTGTCGTCAGAGGTCGGGAGCGAAGGCATCGATCTTCAGTTCTGTCGTCTTCTCGTGAATTACGATCTGCCGTGGAACCCCATGCGCATCGAGCAGCGCATCGGCAGACTCGACAGACTCGGCCAGAAGGCGCCGCGGATATCCATCGTCAATCTTGCGGTCAGAAGCACGATCGCGGACAGGATACTGCTCAGGCTTTACGAGCGCATCGAGCTGTTCCGCGAGAGCATCGGCGACCTCGAGGACATCCTCGGCAGACTGACGGGGAAGCTCATGGAAGAGCTGCTGGACCCGGGTCTGACCGAAGAAGATCGCCGGCGCCGCGCCGACGAGGCGACAGACGTGATCATCAACCAGCGGAAAACTCAGAACGAGCTGGAGGGCGCGGCGGTCAACCTGTTCGGATTTTCGGACTTCATCCTGGATCAGGTCGCGGAGAGCCGCGAGAAAAAGCGCTGGATCAGCGGCGAGGAGCTGATCGACTTCGTTGATGACTTCTTCAGACGAAAATACTTCGGCTCCAGAATTGAAATCCCCGCGAAGAAGGGGGCGTCCGCGCAGATCCAGCTGTCGGACAACGCGAGGATGGATCTGCGCTCCTTTATTGAAAAGACGAAGCCGGCGATACAGACGCGGCTGCATGCGCGGTCGAAGCCTCTTCCCTGCATATTCGACCCTCGTCAGACGGGCGCTTTCAGGCGGGATGTCGAACTGATCGACCCCATTCACCCTCTGATTCAGTGGATTCGCGAGGACTGCGAAGAGAAACAGCTTCACCCCGTTTCGGCCATACGGCTGAAAGTCACGGAGAATCTGAAACAGGTTTCGCCCGGCGACTATGTTTTCGTCGTGCATCTGTGGTCGTTCGAGGGAATTCGGGTCGAGCAGCTGCTTTCGTACAGGGCCGTGAGAATTGACGGAGACGCGCCGCTGCCGGGAATTTTATCCGAAGCCCTGGTCACCCTCGCCGCGAGGGAAGGAAGAGCGTTTCCCAATGCGAGCGCCGTCATAGACGACGCCGGGGGAATCACGAAGAAGGCGCTTCTGTGCGAGAAGGCGATGGACGCCGCATTCAACGACCGCAAGCTTGAATTTCGAGATGAAAACAGGCTTCGCTGCAGCCAGCAGGAAACCAGCGCGAGAAAATTCGCGGATCGCCGCATTGACGGCTTCCAGGAGCAGATGGAAAAATTTCGCGCCCGGGGGAACACGCAGCAGATTCGGATGAGGGAGGGGAGCGTCAGAAAAGAGCGGGAAGATCTGCAGATCAAGCTCAATCGCGTCAGCGAGCGCAGAGAAACCGACGAGACGGTTCAGCCTCTGGCCATGGGCGTAATCAGGGTGGAGAAGTGACGATGACCTGGAACTGGTATCGCAGGATGCGAAACTTCGTGAAAAACGCGCGAAGGGCGGAGGAGAAAACGCCCGATGCGCGGGATTTCGCCGATGAAAACGACGGCCCTCCGGCGCCGGTCGACGACTCTGCGCGGGAATCGGCTTCCGCCGCCGAAAAAATTTACATCAATCTCGGCATTGACTTCGGAACCAGTTTCACGAAAGTCGGCTTTTGGGATTCTAACGAGGAAACGATAATTGTCACATTCGAAGCGTGTGGCAAGGACGAGGAAATTTTCTCCCCCGAAGAAGCGATGATTCCTTCTATTGTCTCGGTGGGGGACGACGGGACGCTTTCCATGGCGCCGGCGTCCGCGGAATTTTCCGGAGTTCAGGAGCGCTATTTGAAAATCCGGCTGGCGGAAATTGAAAAAAGCGGTCTTCTCACCGACAACGAAAAGAAGACCCGGGCTCTGTCGAGCTGGTTTCTGGCGACCGTCGTCTTGCGCGCTCAGGAATGGATTCGTCAAAACGAGGAGGAGCGGCTTCGCGGACACGAAGCGGCGTGGTCGGCCAATGTCGGGGTGCCGGTTGAGTATTGCGACTCCCCCGCCATTGACACCTTCAGGGAAGCGCTTTTCGTCGCCTGGACATGGGCGGAAAACGACGAAATCCCCGGCACTCTCGAGAGCGCGATAAGTCTCTATGAGGAAACCGTCCGGTCTTTTGATCCTGATCGTTGCGAGCACTACAAGTGTCAGCCTGCTGCCGAGGTGGTGGCGGGCGCGCGATCCTTCCTGCTGTCGGGAGAGGCGAAGCCTGAAACATATGTCTACTTTGACGTCGGGGGAGGGACGGTCGACGGCGTTGTGTTTAACTATCAGAACCCGGGGGGTACGCAAAGGGTGGATGTTTACTCCGCGAAGGTTGCGGCGCTCGGGATCTCTGAAGTGGCGAAACGAATCGGCCGGGAGGGCGCTGATTTGTTTAATGACGACCTTGCGCCGGAGGTTTGCGAGAGTCTGGAGCCCGTCGGGGAGGAAGTTCAGCAATTCGTGAGCGATGTCATTCTCGCCGCGAACAAGAAAATCGGAAAAGGCAAGTGGATTCAGAGGCAGGAAGACATTCGCATTTTCCTGGGCGGCGGCGGCGGAAACTCGAAATGGTATCGGGAGTCCGTTCACTCCGCTTATGAGGAGCATTGCTTTGGCGCTTGTGACATTCCGCGATTTCAGGAGGCCGCGGTGCCGGAGCCGCGCAAGGGTCTCGACATGCGCGAAATGAAGGGGCGCGGGGTGTTTTATCGTTTCGCCATTGCATATGGCCTGTCCGTGCCAAAGGCTGAAGGGCCTAAAATCGAGCTGGCCAGCAGAATCGAGCCGGCACCCGATCCGGAGCCGTGGACCCCGCCGTTTGGAAGGTATGAGGACAGCAAGGATTCATCCTCTGATTAGGAGTGGCGCTTTGGCGGCTGCTGCTGATCATCTTCCTCTCTCGCTTGCGTCCATCCCCGCCCCCGACTTGAAAACTCGGACGCCCGTCCCTATATAACTTCTGAAAAAAGCGGAGTCGGAGGCGCCCCCTCCCTGCGTCTTCCAGTTTCTTATTTGGAACGATTCTCAAAATGTTTCGCGCGAAACATTAATTTTTTGCGGGCGGCGCCCGCAGGCATCAGTGGGCGCGGTTCGCTTGAGCGGCTACTGTAAGAGTCTGAAATTCTCGCCCACTAATGCTAGGGGCTGTCCTTCGTCTGTCTCCTGATTAATGCCGGAAATTACGGAAATTCAGGCGCCGTCAATACAGCCCCCAAACCAAGC
>JALCBB010000106.1 GCA_028066985.1 Alphaproteobacteria bacterium | reverse complement strand
TTTTTTAATTTTTTTTGCGGGCTAGCCCGCACCCATCTGCTGGCACCGCTCGCTTGAGCCAGCACAGCGAATGTCTTAGTCAAACTCCCACTAATGCCAAAAATCGCTCTTCGCCTGTCCCCTAAAATCGGCGCCGTAAAATAAGCCCCTGACCCGGAATAAACCCCCGAAAAACAACAAAATCACACACACCCCTTGAAATCACAAAATCAACCCCTACATACACACAGGGCCGCCAAAGACGGGCACCCTCACCCCCTTGGAGCCAGTCCCGTCCAAAAGCGGCCCGCCAGCAAACCCGAACACAACAACACCCACGAAACAATGAGCAAAATCATCGGAATCGACCTTGGAACCACAAACTCCTGCCTCGCCATCATGGAAGGCAGCGAACCCAAAGTCATCAACAACGCCGAGGGCAGCCGCACCACACCCTCCGTCGTCGCTTTCAGCGATGATGGCATCCTCATCGGGCAGCCAGGCAAACGACAGGCCGTAACCAACCCGAAAGGAACCGTCTTCTCCGTCAAACGCCTCATCGGTCGTCGCGCCTCCGATCCGAAAGTCGCAGAAGCCCGCGAGCACATGCCCTACGAAATCGTCCCCGGCAAAAATCAGGACGCATGGGTCAAAGTCGGCGGACGCACGATGAGTCCCTCCGAGATATCCTCGAAAGTCCTCGCCAAGATCAAGGAAGCCGCTGAAGCATACCTTGGACAAAAAGTCGACGCCGCCGTCATCACCGTGCCGGCATACTTCGACGACTCCCAGCGCCAGGCGACCCGCGACGCCGGCAAAATCGCCGGCCTCGAAGTCAAACGCATCATCAACGAACCCACCGCCGCCGCTCTCGCATACGGACTGGACAAACAGCACCAGTCCGGACTCATCGCCGTCTACGATCTCGGCGGCGGCACCTTTGATATCTCCATTCTTGATATCGGGGACGGCGCGTTTGAGGTCGAAGCGACAAACGGCGACACCTACCTCGGCGGCGAAGACTTCGACTCGCGCATCGTCGAACACCTCGTCGCCGAATTCAAAAAAGAAAAAGGCATTGATCTCGCGCGCGACCCTATCGCCCTGCAGCGTCTGCGCGAAGCCGCCGAAAAAGCGAAGATGGAACTCTCATCGGCGACGCAGACCGAAATCAGTCTTCCCTACATCACCGCCGACTCCGGCGGTCCGCAGCACCTGAATCTGAAGATGAGCCGCGCGAAACTGGAGTCGCTCGTGGAAGACCTTCTCGCGCGCACCGTGGAGCCGTGCCGCCAGGCTCTCAAAGATGCCGGCGTGTCCGCAGACGACATCAAGGAAGTCATCCTCGTCGGCGGAATGACGCGGATGCCGAAGGTCGGGGAAATCGTGCAACAAATATTCAACCGTGCTCCGAGCCGCGGCGTCAACCCTGACGAAGTTGTCGCGATGGGGGCGGCGATTCAGGCGGGAATATTGCAGGGCGATGTGAAGGACTTGCTCCTGCTTGATGTGACCCCGCTTTCGCTCGGCATTGAGACGCTCGGCGGCGTCTTCACGCCGCTGATCGAGCGCAACACGAAAATTCCGGAGGACAAGAGCCAGATTTTTTCCACGGCGGCTGACAACCAGCCTGCCGTGACGATTCGGGTATTTCAGGGGGAGCGTCCGAGAGCGGCGGACAACAAACTGCTCGGCGAGTTCAACCTGCTCGGAATCCCGCCGGCGCCCCGGGGAATTCCGCAGATAGAGGTGACCTTTAACATCGATGTCAACGGCATTGTCAATGTGTCGGCGCAGGACAAGTCCACGGGCAAGAAGCAGAACATTCGCATCGAGTCTTCGGGCGGACTGCCGAAGGAGGAGATCGAGCGTCTGGTAAAAGAGGCGGAGGCGCACGCCGCCGAGGATGCGAAATGGCGCGCCCTCGCCGACGCGCGCAACAACGCGGAGGCGGCGTGTCATGCCGGCGAGGGACTCCTGAGCGAGCACGGCGACAAAATTTCCGACGAGGACAAAGAGGCGGCGCGGACGGCGATCGCCGAATTGCGGACGGCGGCGGAGGGCGAGGACGAGTCGGCGATTCAGGACAAGTTGAACGCGCTGCAGCAGATTTCCATGCGGATCGGCCAGGCGATACACGCGGCGTCTTCTGCGACGACGGGGGCGTCTTCCGCGTCGCCGGGGATGTCGGGCGCCACGATGGCGGACATGATGTCAGGAACCAAAATGGCGGACATGATGTCGGGCGGAAATGGCGAGGCGCGTGCGAGTTCGGTCGATGACGATGACATTGCGGATGCGAAATTCCGCGAGGTTGACGACGAGGAGGATTCGGCGAGCGAGACGCGGCACTGATTCGCCGTTTTTGACTGGCTTTATGAGACGGCGCAGACTTCCCTGCGCGTCGTCTTTGTTTGTGTTATTCTGCAGGGAGACTGATTCGGGCTGAGTTGTGACGATGGCGACCATGGACAGGGAAGAAGACTACTATCATCTGCTCGGGGTGAGCCGTTCGGCGAAGGCTGACGAGATCAGATCTGCGTATCGCAGACTGGCGATGGAATGGCATCCTGATCGCAAGCCTGGCGACGCGGAGGCGGCGGAGAAATTCAAGAAGATTTCACGGGCGTATTCGGTGCTGCGTGATTCCGAAAAACGCGCGACATACGACCGTATGGGACATGCCGCGTTTAGTCAGGCGGAGAAATTTGGAGGATCGGCGGCAATGCGAGGGGGAGGGTTCGGCGGAGGGATGGATGTCGACATAGACATCAGCGATCTGGTGAACGAGGTGTTTGGTCCCAGGGTTTCCGAATTTTTGTTCGGTGGCAGACGACGCGACGCAAGCGACGGAGAGATACGCGGGGGGGATGTGGAGGCGATGGTGTCCTTGACGCTTGAGGAGGCGTTTCACGGTGCGATTCGCAAGGTTCCGTTGAATATGTTGGTGATCTGCGATCTGTGCGACGGAACAGGTTCTGCGGACAGATCGGCTATGCAGATATGCGAGCGGTGTCACGGTCGCGGCCAGGAGGTTGAGCGGCGCGGAATTTTCGTGGTTCAGCGTCCGTGCGGCGACTGCGGAGGGCTGGGAAGGATGATGAAGTCGCCGTGTCGCAAGTGTCGTGGACAGGGGCGAGTCGAGGAACGTCCCGAGATTGAGATAGAAGTGCCTCCGGGAGCGAAGACGGGAACGTGCCTTACCTTTCCTGGAAGGGGCAATGCGGCGCCGTTCGGCGGGACGGCGGGAGATTTGTATATTGTGCTGGAGGTGTTGAGACATGAGCTGTTTGAGCGAAAAGGAGAGACACTGCTGTTGAATATGCCGCTTGCGTTTACAATGGCGGCATTGGGCGGCGAGGTTGAGGTGTCGGGGATTGACGGCCGAAAGCTGGTGGTTCAGATCCCTTCCGGAACGCAGAACGGGTCGCGGTTGCGGTTGTCCGGGAAGGGGATGTCGCGTTTACATGGCGAGGGTCGCGGGGATTTGTTGGTTAAGTTTGAGATAGAGGTCCCGCGTAATTTGCGAGGCGAGCAGGTGGAGCATTTGCGTCGTTTTGAGGAGAGTTTGACAGCACGAGAGCAGCCGCTTGTTTCCAGCTTCGGGGACGAGGCTGGGTCCAGAGGTTTTGGTTTCAAGTGGCGCGGGTCAAAGAAGAAAAAAACATAAGCGGGCAGTGCCCGCACCCATCAGCTGGTGCGGTTCACTTGAAATGCCGGAGGCTGCTCTTCGTCTGTCTCCTGATTAATGCCAAAGGCTGTTCGTCGTTTAATTACTCTTCGGAGTTTGCGAAGAAAACTTGCTCGCCCCCAACCCGAAACGCCTCGATCGCCTCGCGTCCGCCAGCAGACAACAGCCACCCCACAAACTCAGCCGCACCTCCACCCTCAACATGCGGATGCAACTCAGGATTAACCCGAATCACACTGTACTGATTAAATAAATCACCCCCCCCTCCGCCGCCACGCTCCTCATAAAGAATCTCCAGACCGCCCTTGTTCGCAAACGCCGCCCAGGTCGCCCGGTCACTCAGCGTATAACCGTCCAGCGCAACCGCAAGATTAAGCGTCGCACCCATCCCCGAACCCGACTCCCGATACCACTCCCCGCCGACATCCAAACCCCATAAACCCAGTTCGCGACGATGCGTCCCGCTGTCATCACCGCGCGAAATAAAAGTCACGCCCGCCGCCGCAATCCGCCCGAAGGCGTCCGCCGCCGTCGCCGCGTCCCGAACCGCGGCAGGGTCGCGCCCGGGTCCCACAAGAACATAGTCGTTATACATAAACGGATGCCGCGCAACCCCGAAACCCGCCGACACAAACTCCTCCTCGGCGGCAGGATCATGCACAATCACCAGGTCCGCGTTGCCGTCGCGCGCGTTGCGCAAAGCCTGTCCGCTGCCGACCGCGACCACCCTGACGCTCCAGCCGCTCTCCGCGCGAAATCGCGGAAGAATAAAGTCGTACAGCCCCGAATTCTCCGCCGATGTCGTCGACTGCACAAGAATAGAACCCCGCGACTGCCCCCGCGCCTCCCCCGCCGCGACAAATACCGCAAGCAAAAACACACACGGCGCGAAGACCCGCGTCCATGTCCGCGGGCGCCGCCAACACCGCCGGCACCGCCGCGCCGCCGCGCTCACGCCGGCGCTCCGCCGTTCGCCGCGACAAGAAGAGAATGATCGCGCAGATACCCGCGCGCCGCCGACGGCGGAGACGCGAAAAAATCATCGGCCGCCATGTCGGCGCGAAGCCGTCCCTCCTGAATGAACAGAACGCGCCGCGCCAGTCGCCGCGCCTGCGCCGGATCCTGCGTGACGAAAATCGTCACGACATCGCGCGCCGCCGTCACGCTCGCCTCTATGGCGCGGGCGTGCTTCGCGTCCAGGAAGGCGGTGGCCTCGTCGAGCAGAAGCAGCGCCGGACGCCGCGCCAGCGCCCGCGCCAGACACAGCCGCTGCGCCTCGCCCGCCGAAAGCGATCCGGCCGCGCGCGTTTCGCAGCCGGCGAGTCCGACGAGCGCGAGAGCGTCGCGGACGCGGGCGCGGCGCTCGTCGCGGGAGAGTCCGAGCGGCGCGAGGGCGTGCGACATGTTGCGCGCCACGCTCCGCGCCAGAAGAACCGGCGACTGCGAGACGAACCCCTGTCCGGCGCGCAGCCGCCGCGCGCGCGACGCCGACAGCGCCGGCGGCGAGACAATCTCGCGCGCCGATCCGGCCGCCCAGCGCACGACGCCCTCGCTCGGCGCGACGAGTCCGTGTACGAGTCTCAGCGTCGTGGTTTTGCCGGCGCCGTTGGCTCCGAGGAGGGCGACGATGCCCTCGTCCTTCCGCAGCGAGAACGACAGCGCCGAGACAAGGCTGCGCGCGCCGCGTCTGACCGAGACCTCTTCAAGGACGAGCGGCAGACCCGGCTGATCTGTTTTGTCCGCGTTTCGGCGCGGGTTTTGTGTTTCGGGCGCGGACATCAGCGCGGCGTTGTCCGGGCGAGTTTCGCGCGCACCGCGAAGAGGAGCAGATTCACGACGAGCGCGAGCAGCAGGAGGATGATTCCGAGGGCGAGGGCGCGCGAGAGTTCGCCGCGCGAGGTTTCCAGGGCGATGGCGGTGGTCATGATGCGGGTGGCGTGCGCGATGTTGCCGCCGACGACCAGAACGGCGCCGACTTCGGAGATGGCGCGTCCGAAGCCGGCGAGGGCGGCGGCGACGAGTCCGGCGCGCGACTCGACGAGGAGTGTCGCGAGGGCGGCGCGGCGCGAGAGCGCGAGGGAGCGCAGGAGTTCGCCGTATCTGCGGTTTGCCGCGCCGAGGGTTTCGGCGGCGAAGCCGGCGACGATGGGGGTGGCGAGGATGGTCTGGGCGAGGATCATGGCCTGGGGGGTGTAGAGGATGGCGAGCCATCCGAGGGCGCCCTGGCGGCTGAGAAGGAGGTAGAGGACGAGGCCGACGACGACGGGCGGGAGTCCCATGGCGATGCTGACGAGGAGTTTGAGGACGGACTGTCCGGGCCATTTTCCGATGGCGATGGCGGCGCCGAGGGGGATGCCGAGGGTGCAGGAGACGGCGAGGGCGGAGCCGCTGACGAGGAGGGAAAGGGAGATGATTTCGCGGAGTTCGGGGTCGGCGCCGGCGATGAGTTTGAGGGCGATGGCGAGGGGGTTATCCGGCATTTG
>JALCBB010000105.1:4590-6214 GCA_028066985.1 Alphaproteobacteria bacterium | reverse complement strand
TCGCTCGCTTGAGCCAACATTGTTAATGTCTAAATCTAACTCCCACTAATGCCAAAGGCAGTGCTTCGTCTGTCTCTTAAATCACAGGAAAAACGCGGCAGGGTCAATGCGTCCCGCAGGTCAAAGCACTAACCCTCATCGCAGCGAATCATGTCGTTGCGATCCGGGCTCGTGGATATCAAGTCCACAGGAACCCCGCATAACTCCCCCACCCGTCCCACATACTCCCGCGCCGCCACCGGCAAATCTCCGTAACTCCGCAAGCCCGCCGTCACACCTCCCCACCCCGGCATCGTCTCATACACCGCCCGCCAAGGTCCCGCGCCCCCCATAGCCGCGCGAAAATCCTCCACACGCTCACCAGAAGAATTCTCATACGCAACCGCATACTTCACCTCCGAAAATCCGTCCAGAACATCAATCTTCGTCAGCACTAACCCGTCAATGCCGCCCACCGCCACCGCATGACGCAAAGCCACCACATCCAGCCAGCCACAACGGCGCCGGCGCCCCGTCACCGTGCCGAACTCCCGTCCGCGCTCGCCCAGTCGCTCGCCCACCTCGTCGTCCAACTCGCTCGGAAACGGACCCGAACCCACACGCGTCGCATACGCCTTCGCTATCCCCAATACACGACCCAGATGACACGGCGCCAGACCACCGCTCACCAAAGCCTGCGACGCCAATGTATGCGACGAAGTCACATACGGATATGTCCCGTAATGCAAGTCCAGCAAAACACCCTGCGCCCCCTCAAATAATATCCGCAAACCCTCCGAAGTCGCGCGGCGCAACTCCAAAGACACATCACGCGCATACGGCAAAATTCGCGGCGCCATCTCAAGCAAATCCCTCAGCAAAACATCGCCGTCCTCCTCGTCCTCGCCGAACGCCCGCAGCAAAGCATTGTTGTGATGCAGCAAAACCCCCAGACGCGACGCCAGCAACTCCGCGTCCGCAAGATCACAGAGACGCAAAGCGCGGCGTCCGGCTCTGTCCTCGTAGGCGGGGCCGATGCCGCGTCCGGTCGTGCCGAGCGCGCGTCCCGCCGCCGCCGCCTCGCGCGCGCGATCCACACGCGAATGCACGGGCAGTATCAGCGAAACGCCGGCGTCCACCCAGAGGCGGTCATGCGAAAGCGCGACGCCGCGCGCGCGGATGTCGTCAATCTCTTTCAGAAACGCCCACGGGTCCAGGACGACTCCGCCCGCCAGCATCGCCACCCGTCCAGGACGCACCACCCCCGCCGGCAGCAGCGACAGGCGGTGTTCCACGCCGTCTACGAGCAGGGTGTGTCCGGCGTTGTTGCCGCCCTGAAAGCGCACCACGACATCGGCGCGCTCCGAGAGCCAGTCGACGACCTTGCCCTTGCCCTCGTCGCCCCACTGCGCGCCGATGACCGTGACATTCGCGGAGCCGCTCACGGCGCGGCGTCCTGAAGCGGCGCGAGACCGGCGGCGGTCAGGAGTTCGGCGCAGCCCTGCGCGCGCGCCTGCGCGGCGAGGCTTTTGTCAAGGGAGGCATTAACGGCGCCGCCTTTTTTGTCGTCGTCATTGTCGTCTTTAACAACGACGGGGACATTGACGGCGCCGTTTTTGTCGTCTCTGTTGTCGTCACCTTTTTT
>JALCBB010000105.1:3317-4490 GCA_028066985.1 Alphaproteobacteria bacterium | reverse complement strand
CGACGGGGACATTGACGG
Organism: Alphaproteobacteria bacterium; assembly: GCA_028066985.1. Classification (GTDB taxonomy): domain Bacteria; phylum Pseudomonadota; class Alphaproteobacteria; order JALCBB01; family JALCBB01; genus JALCBB01. The sequence continues at coordinate 4,472 of JALCBB010000105.1, read as the reverse complement.
CGCCGTTTTTGTCGTCTCTGTTGTCGTCACCTTTTTTGTCGGCGGCGAACTGCGCGATGACCACATGTCCCGCGGCGCGCAACTCCGCGATCCGCGTCTCGCTCGCTCCGACAGCGGCGAAGATTCGGCGCGCGGCAGGGTCGCTGTTTCTGTTTCCGGCGGCGTTCTCGTCCACATCCTCAAGCGCGCGCAGAATCAGATGCGAATACGCCGAAAATCCGCACGCCGCCTCGCTTGTTCCGTCCGCGCCGCGCGCGAGATAACTGCCGCCGCGCGCGATCTCCGTGCGCGCATGCGCCGAAAAAATGCTGAAGCCCAGTCCCGTCTGAAAGCCGAAGCCGCGGCTCTCGGCAAGATCAATCCCCACCGAAAGTCCGGGACAGCGCGACGCCAGCAGATCCGCGAGCGCGGCGAGACGATCCAGATGTCCGCCGAGAAGCGGGGAAAGACGCAAGCCCTCCGCCGCCGCGAGCGCGTCCGCCGGGCGTCCGGCCGCCGACAGCAGCGACGCGAAAATCTCGCCGTCCGCAAGCCGCGAAAGCGCGGACGCGTCGCGCGTCTCAAGCGCCTTCAGAATCGCGAGGGTCGCGGCGGAGTCGAGTCCGCGCTCGCGGGCGAGTTCGCGGGCGAAACGGGGCCACGCCAGGTCAACCGTGAGCGGCGCGAGGCCGCGGTCGCCGAGGACAGCGACGGCGAGCGTCAGGATTTCGCCTTCAACATCTATTCCCTCGGCGCCGAAGATTTCCGCGCCGAGTTGCAGGAACTCGCGCTCGTGATCTATCTGCCGCGCCGACGCCCGCAGAACCTCGCCCGCGTAACACAGTCGCAGCGGACGCGGCAGCGCGCCGAGGCGTTCGGTCGCCATTCGCGCGGCTTGTCGCGTGATGTCGTCGCGCAGGACGAGCATGCGGTGACTTACAGGGTCCAGAAAACGAAAAAGCGAAACGCCGTCACTGTCACTGTCACCGCCGACACCGACACCGACGGCGACACCGTCACCGCCGCCTTTATTGTCGGCACCTTTAATGTCTCTGTCGCTGCCGACACCGACAGCAACGCCGCCCTCAATGCCGGCGCCTTTAATGTCACTGTCACCGTCACGGGCAACGACAACACCGCCGCCTTTAATGTCACCGTCATTGTCACCGTCAACAG
>JALCBB010000105.1:0-3217 GCA_028066985.1 Alphaproteobacteria bacterium | reverse complement strand
CGGCGCCTTTAATGTCTCCGTTAGCGCCGCCGTCAACGCCGTCCGCGAACTCGCACAAGGGAGGCTTCACATAGCGATACCCCCGCCGCCGCGCCGTCTCCAGAAAACCATGCACCAGCGCCGCCTCGCGCTCCGCCGCGAACGGCAGCGTGTCGGCAAAGCCGGGCGGCAGCAAAGTCGCCTGGGGTCTCATCGGCGGCATCAGAATCTCCTCGCTTCGCGGCGCAGGGCGCGGGGGTCAAATCAGGGCAGGAGTCGTCTAAACTAGCACGACACAACACAACAGGCGACCCCGAAACCAGTGCTTTCCCCAGAACCATACCTCCTCGCCCTCGCCAGGGTCCTGGAAGAACTCGCCCGCATCGGCGGCGCCATCGCCGCGCTCCGCGACCGCGCCGCCGAAATCCTCTCGCCCCTCAGCGACACCCTCGCCGCCAGCGTCAGCGACGAATGGAGATTCGGCATCGTGCTTATTGTCGTCCTGATTCTGCTGACGCGCTCGCGGCTGCGCTACGACCTCGTCGGCGTCCTCGCGCTCTTCGCGTGCGTCGCCCTCGGACTCGTGGACGCGGGACAGGCGTTTCTCGGATTCGCGCATCCCGCCGTCATCACCGTCGCCGCCGTTCTCGTCCTTTCGCGCGGACTCGGCGAGACGAGAATCATCCACGCCACCGGACTCTTCCTGCGCCGCCATGTCCGCAGTTCCGTCGGACAGGTGCTCTCGCTCTCCGGCATCACCGCCGCCCTCTCCGGATTCATGAACAATGTCGGCGCCCTCACCCTCATGATGCCCCTCGCCCTCAGAAGCGGCAAACACAGCGGCGTTCCCGCGAGCCGTCTGCTGATGCCGGCGAGTTTCGCGTCCATTCTCGGCGGAATGGTGACGCTCATCGGCACGCCGCCGAATCTCATTCTCTCCGAAGTGCGCGCCGAAACCGCGGGCGAGCCGTTCAAACTTTTTGACTTCGCGCCCGTCGGCGGCGCCATCGCGCTCGCCGGAATCGTCTACCTGTCGCTGATCGGCTGGCGCCTCCTGCCGCGACATGTCAGCGAAGAAACCGGCATTGAACGCGCGCAACTCCAGGCGTATGTCACCGAACTCCGCGTCGCGGGCGGCTCGCGCGTCGCCGGACGCAAAATCGGCGAAATAGAAAGCAGCGCCAAAAACGCCCTCTCGGTCCTCGCCGTCATGCGCGGCGAACACAACTTCATCGCGCCGCCCGGATACTTCACCCTGCTCGCCGGCGACCTCATCCTCGCCGAGGCGTCGCCCGAAACGCTCTCCGAAACCCTGGAGCAGTTCGGGCTGGAAATAGAAAGCGGCGAAAAGCATCTCCATCTCAGCGAAAAGGAAATGCTGGAAGCCGTCGTCACGCCGCGCTCGCGCCTCGTCGGACGCAGCGCCGAAAGCGCGCGGCTGCGACAGCGCTTCGGCATCAACCTCGTCGGCGTGTCGCGCCAGGGCGAGACCATCATGGCGCGGGTGCGCGGACTGCCGCTGCGCGCGGGCGATGTCCTGCTGCTGCAGGGGCCGAATCCGGCGCTGGAGAATTCGCTTGAAGTCCTGGAGTGCCTGCCGCTGCGCAGCGAAGTCACGACCCTGATGCGCTCCGGACGCGGCCTCGGACTGCCGCTGCTGATGGTGCTCGGACTCGCCGTCGTCGCCTTCGGACTCGCTCCCGTGCATTTCGCGTTTATCGGCGTCGTCATGGCGGCGGTGCTGACGCGGCAGATTCAGCCCGGCGAGATCTATGACGCGATAGAGTGGCCCGTGATTATTTTCATCGCCGTGATGATTCCGGTCGGCGCGGCTTTTGAAACCAGCGGAGCCAGCGCCGGCCTCGTTGAAGTGATGCTCGCATTAATCGGCTCGGTGGAGCCGCGCGTCGCGCTTATCTGCGTGATGATTGTCACGATGCTGCTGAGCGATGTTCTCAACAACACCGCGACCGCCGTGCTGATGGCGCCGGTGGCGATCGGCATCGCGCGCAGTCTCGGCGCGGAGGTGGATCCGTTTCTGATGGGCGTGGCGATCGCGGCGAGCAGCACTTTTCTGACGCCGATCGGGCATCAGTCTAATCTGATCGTGATGGGTCCGGGACACTACCGCTTCAGCGACTACTGGCGCGTCGGACTTCTGCTCGACTGCATCGTGCTGACGGTGTCGTGGCATGTTCTGCCCGCGGTCTGGCCGCTTTAACTCGGACTGAATTCAGACGCTGCTCCGCCATCCGTGGTGGAGGGGAGTCGCGCCGTGTCCGAAGCCCTGGGCGTGAGCGATGGCGCCGCGGACATACTCGCGCGCCTTTTCCACGGCGTCGGAAACGGAGTCGCCGAAGGCGAGGCGCGTCGCGACGGCGGAGGCGAGGGTGCATCCCGTGCCGTGCGCCGCGCCGCGCACGGGAAGCCGCCGATGTCGGAACTGGATTTCGCCGTCCGCGCCGGCGAGGGTGTCAATGATATGGGCGGTGGGGTTGTTGTTGTCCTGGAGGTGTCCGCCTTTGAGGAGGACATTTTCGGCGCCGAGTTTTCGCAGGTCGCGCGCGGCGGCGGCGAGGTTTTCGGAGTCGTGGCGAATTTCGCGGGCGAGGAGGTGTTCGGCTTCGGGGAGATTCGGCGTGAGGACGGTCGCGAGCGGGATGATCTGCGCGGCGAGCGCCTGTTCGGCGTCGGCGCGGAGGAGGCGAGCGCCGGCGGCGGCGAACATCACGGGGTCGGCGACGACGGGAAGGCCGGGCTGTTCGCTGCGGGCGCGGGCGAGGAAGTCGGCGGCGGTGGTGATGGTGTCGGTGTCGTGGAGCATTCCGAGTTTGACGGCGTCGGCGCCGATGTCGTTGTAGACGGCGTTGATCTGGGCGTTGAGGAATTCGGGCGGCGGGGCGTGGATTTCGGTGACGGCTTTGGTGTTTTGGGCGGTGAGGGCGGTGATGGCGGTTGTGGCGAAGCCGCCGAGGGCGGTGATGGTTTTGGTGTCGGCCTGGATGCCGGCGCCTCCGCCCGAGTCGGAGCCGGCGATGACGAGGACGCGGCCCTTGTTTTCGCTCATTCTGGTTTCATAGTCGCCTGTTATTGTGAATTTATCAAGGGCATTAAATTATTAATCAGGAGACAGACGAAGCACAGCCCCTGGCATTAGTAAGACTTTGACTAAGACATTCACGATGTCGGCTCAAGCGAGCGATGCCAGCAGACGGGTGCGGGCTAGCCCGCAAAAAAA
>JALCBB010000104.1 GCA_028066985.1 Alphaproteobacteria bacterium | reverse complement strand
CAAAAAAATTAAATTAAAAAGCAATTGACTATTTAAGGGGTCAATTAAATAAATTATTTTTCTTAATTATTAATAGACAATTAATGGTGTCAATTAAATAAATTATTTTCTTTTTATTTTTAATTTTTTTGCGGGCTAGCCCGCACCCATCTGCTGGCATCGCTCGCTTGAGCCGACATCGTGAATGTCTAAGTCAAACTCCCACTAATGCCAAATGCTGAACGCCGATTTTAATTGACCCCTTAAATAGTCCATTTAATCTTTAATTTATTTTTTGCAGGCAGCGCCTGCGGGCATCAGTGGGTGCCGCTCGCTTGAGCGGCTATTGTGAATGTCTAAGTCAAACTCCCACTAATGCCAAAGACCGCACTTCGCATGTCTCCTAATTAAAGCATCAACTAATGACAGAGGCCGCGCTTCGTTGTCTCTCATTAATAATTAAAGCCAGAGGCTGCCCTCCTCCTCCTCAACATCCAGAATCCGCGACGCCGCGCCGCGCACCGCCCCGCCCCACCAGTACTCTCCGCCCAGCACCCAGTCCAGACGCCGCACCGATCCCTGCACCCCGCCCGCGCCCGGATACTCCTCGCCGGAAAAAAAGCGCGTCGGCTCGTCACGCAATGTCAAAGCCACAAGCCGCGCCGCGCCGCGAACCAGTAAATCCCGCGCCGCCGGACTCGGCACCGCATCCCAGAACACCAGACCCTCCGCGCCGCCGCCCAGAAATACCTCCAGTCCGCGCGCCTGCGTAAAAGGTCCCTTGATCTCCGCCCCCAGCGCGCCAATCTGCTCAGCCTCGCCCTCACGATTCAGTCCCACCAGCGCCATGCCCAGACCGGCAAACGGACGGCTCCGATCTCCGCCAACACGAACACCCGCCCCCGCTAAACAGTGCAACGCCGAAAATCCCACAACCCCCAGACGCCGGCCCTCGGCCGTCAAATCTCCGCCGCGACCGCGCGGCAGACGCTCCAGCAAAGCAGACTCAACCTCGCCGCCGTCCAGTAAAGCCCGGCTGCCCAGATCGCCGTTCGCCGTGATCGCCCGAAACGACAACCCCCCCAAACCGCCGTCGCCGTCAGCCTCGTCGCCGTCGCCGTCATCGCCGCCGTCTCCGTCAACGCCGTCATGCTTCAAAACAAACAACTGCCGCGTCAAATCCTGGCCGCGCTCCCAGGTGCCGCTGCCAGGCCAGCCACACGCCAGGCGAAACGGAACCGCCGTCTCCCCGCGCGCGCGCCCGACACCCGCGAAACCCAGCACCCCCGCCGCCGCCAGTCCGCGCAGGAACCGGCGCCGCCCCGACAAACAATGGTGCGGACGGCAGGACTCGAACCTGCACGGCCCTCGCGAGCCTATGGATTTTAAGTCCAACGCGTCTACCATTCCGCCACGTCCGCTCCGATGCCCCGAAGTTCGCGCCAAACAAACGCGAAACCGCCCCCGCGAAAATAATCCTACCACAAAAAACACCGCCGCCGCGCGAATCCGCCGGAAAAACCCCCGAAACTTACAAAGAATTCAGGTCAAGGCAAGGACGGCGTAAGGGAATCCGTCCTAAAACTCTCTCACGCGGCGCGCACAGGGCCGCGTTCGGACGCGGCAGACACGGGTCGCGCCCGATAAGCGGCAGGAGCGAATATGTCGGAATCCCCCCCTGCACTGACCGACAGCGCGCCGCCGCGACTCCCTCGGGAGACACGTGTCACGCCCGCACCGCAGAGTTTCCTCCTTGGCTCTCGGTGCGGGCCACCTCCCCCGAATCCTTAACGAATCCTTAAGAGGTCAGCAAAATGAATTCTCAGCGCGATGCTTTAACCGATGAATCACACGCGCGGACGACAGTCGTCCGTAAAACAGCCATTCGCACTTTCACCGTCATCGCCGCCCTTCTCGCGCTCGCCGCGTTTCAGGCGCCGTCGCTGTCGCCCCTGAGCGCGGCGAACGCCCAGGAAACCATCGACTGGTCGGATCTCGTTGAAGAGGTCGGCGGCGCCGTCGTCCAGATCAACGCCGAGGTCATCTTTGACGAGGACACCCCCTCGCGCTCCGACGACCTTGACGCCATGCGGCGCTTCTTCCGCGACCGCGGACTTCTCTTTCCCTTTGAAGACGACTTCTTCATGCCCTTTGACGACAACCGCGGACGCAGACAGGGCAGACGCGAAAACCCCTTTGAAGACAACTCCGTGCGTCCGCAGAGTTCGGGATCGGGATTCGTCATTCAGACCGACGACGGCGAACAGCGCATCGTCACCAATCATCATGTTGTCGCGCGCGCCGACATCGTGACCGTCAGACTTTCGGACGACCGCGAATACCCCGCCGAACTTATCGGCTCCGACGCCGAGACCGACCTCGCCCTGCTGCGCTTCGCCGACGACGCCCCGCCGCCCGACGGACTCCAGTCCGTGGACCTCGGCGATTCCGACGACATTCGGGTCGGCAGTCCTGTGCTTGCGGTCGGCAATCCTTTCGGACTCGGCGGCACGGTCACCGCCGGCATTGTTTCGGCGCGCGAGCGGCGGCTCGGCAGCAGTGTCTTCGTGGATTTCTTCCAGACCGACGCCGCCATCAATCCGGGCAATTCCGGCGGTCCGCTTTTCAACGCCGAGGGACGCGTTGTCGGCGTCAACACCGCCATTTTCACGCGCAGCGGCGCGTGGGCGGGGATTGGTTTCGCGATTCCGTCCAATGTCGCGCGCGAGATTATCGCGCGTCTTGAGAGCGACGGAGCCGTCGAGCGCGGCTGGCTCGGCGTGCGTTATCAGGCTGTCACCGAGGAACTCGCCGCCGGTCTCGGACTTGACGAGCCGCGCGGCGCGCTTGTCTCGGAGGTTCTGGAGGACACTCCTGCTGACGAGGCTGATATTCGCGCCGGCGATGTTGTTCTGCGTTTCGGCGTCAAGCGCATTCAGGAGCATGACGATCTCATCGCCGCCGTCGCTTCGCTGGCGCCCGGCGAGGAGGCGAGTCTTGATCTCTGGCGCGACGGCGAAGTGCTGACGACCGAGGTTTCGCTCGGACTGCGCCCCGGCGCCGATGACGACGACGGCGAACTGCGCGGACGCGCCGAGCCTTCGGAGGAGCAGGAGAGTCTGCGCAATGTCGGACTGCGCGTGCGCGTCCTGGACGATGAACTTCGCGCTTTGCTGCGGCTGGGCGCGGATGTTGAGGGTCTGGCGATTCTCGCGGTGCGTCCCGGGAGCGCGGCGGCGCGCGCGGGTCTGGCGTCGCGCGATGTGCTGCTGCAGATTGACGAGGACATTCCGAGCGATGTGCAGGATCTTGCCCGCGCCATTCAGGACAGGGACGAGGATATTCCTGTCGTGCTGCGAGTTTTGCGCGGCGAGGCGCGTTTCTTCACGACCCTTGAGATCAGCAGAGGTTAAGTGAATGACGCCCGCGGGCTTTTAATGAGAAGTTCCGTGGGAGCCAGCCTTTCCACCAGTGAGCGCGAACTTTGCACTCGCAATGGCAACCGCTCCTGCTGGCAACACCAACTTATGCCTGCGGGCGCCGCCCGCAAAAAAATAAATTTGTCTATTATTAATAGACAAATAATGGACGGACAAGGCAGCAGCCTGTTGTCTGTCCATTTAATTTTTTGCAGGCAGCGCCTGCGGGCATCAGCGGGTGCGGTTCGCTTGAGCCGACACCGTGAATGTCTCAGTCCAACGCCCACTAATGCCAAGGGCCGCACTATGGAGAGTCCCGTGGGAGCCAGCCCTTCCACCAGTGAGCGCGGACTTTGCACTCGCCGTGACAGCCGCTCCTGCGGGCATCAGCGGGCGCGGCTCGCTTGAGCGACTGCTTTAAGAGTCTGAAATTCTCTCTCACTAATGCCGAATGCCGCACTACGAAGATTCTTGTTGAGTCAGCGGCGCAAAAAGTCTAAAATTAACACCCCAATGCAGATACTCCTCATAGAAGACGACCCCGAAACCCGCGACTACCTCCTGCGCGGCCTCGGCGAGCAGGGACACCGCGTCGAATGGGCCGAAACCGCCGCCGACGCCGAAGCCCTCGCCTTTGATACCCCCTGGGACGCCATCGTCCTCGACCGAATGCTCCGCGCCGACGCCGACGGCCTCAAACTTCTCTCGCAGTGGCGCGGCCGCGGACTGCGCGCGCCCGTGCTGATCCTCTCGGCGCTCGGCTCCGTCGACGAGCGCGTGCGCGGACTCGATGTCGGCGCCGACGACTACCTCACCAAACCCTTCGCCTTCTCCGAACTCATGGCACGACTGGAAGCCCTCCACCGCCGCCCGCCCGCCGAAAACCACGCGAACGAAACCCGCCTCCACCTCGGCGACCTCACCCTGGATCTCCTCGCGCGCACCGCGCACCGCGACGGCAAACGCATAGAACTCCAGCGCCGCGAATTCCAATTGCTGGAATACCTCCTCCGCAACGCCGGACGCACCGTCACGCGCACAATGCTCCTGGAACGCGTCTGGGGATACCACTTTGATCCGCAGTCGGGCGTGATTGATGTCCACATCTCAAGGCTGCGGCGCAAACTGGACAAAGACTTCCCCGTCCCGCTTCTGCACACCGTGCGGCATGTCGGATACCGCCTCGCGTACGAACCCGACGACAGCAACGGAGGGGGGTGAGCCGACTTGCGACGCCCCCTGAGGCTGGAATGGCTGCGCGCATCGTCGGCGAGACGCACGAGCGTTCTGTTCCTCGGACTGAGCCTGACGGCGATGCTCCTGCTGTGGATGCTCACCCGCGCCCTCACCGATTATGTCCTGGAGACGCGGGCGTGGTACGAGGTGGACTTCCAGGCCGCCAGCCTCGGCGGCACCTTCGCGCGGAACGGACTCCTCGGACTCGCCTCGGAGGTCTCGGCGCGCGGCGAGGCGGGCGTGGATTCGGGCGAGATGCTCTATCTGCTTTTTGAGGTCGGCGGACGCACCCTGGCGGGGTCGTTTGTGAATCGTCCGCCGGTGTTCGAGACGCTGCCGATCGGGCGTTCGGAGCGCACTTTGTACCGGCTGGTGGACGCGCCCGGCGGCGCGGCGCTGGAAGAGATTCCGTTCGCGCTTTCGGTTTATGATCTGGGACGCGATCATCGTCTGGTTGTGGCGCGGAATTTGCAGTTGCGCGACTTTCTTACGGCGCGTCTGAACTGGGTTTTTTCGCTGGTATTTTTTCCGACGGCGCTGGTGCTGTGGTTCGCGAGTCACCGTGTGAGCCGCGGTCTTTTTCTGCGTCTGGACAGAATCGCCGAGACGAGCCGCCGTGTGCAGGAGGGCGCGCGCGGCGCGCGGGTGCCGCGCGACAATTCGGGCGACGAGTTTGACCGGATGTCGGCGGAATTGAACCGAATGCTGGAGCGCAACGAGTATCTGCTGGAGGCGCTGCGGGCGCGGATATTTTCGCTGGCGCATGACTTGCGCACGCCGCTGACGCGTCTGCAGGGACGCCTGGAGGAGGCGCAGACGCGGCTGAGTTCGCGTTCGGCGGGCGAGAAACTGGACGCGGCTTTGGGCGAGGTCGCGCGGGTGCGGCGTACTTTTGATTCGCTGTCGGCGATTGTGCTTGCGGAGACGGGCGCGGCGGAGGGTCGCGGCGAGGCGCTGGACTATCGGGAGATGCTTTCGGATCTGTATGATCTGTATGCGCCTCTGGCGGAGGGGCAGGGGGTGCGTCTGCGGCTTGAGGTCGGCGAGGGAGATTTTGACGGCGCCGGTCATCGTCAGCTGTTGTTTCAGGCGATGGTTAATTTGATTGAGAACGCGTTGTCGCACGGCGCGCCCGGGGGTGACGCGGAGCATGAGGTGGTGCTGCGTCTGGACTGTGCCGGCGCGGAGATTTTGCTGTCGGTCGAGGACAATGGTCCTGGTCTGCCCGAGGGTTTAGTGGCGCGAATTATCGGGGACGGCGGGGAGGTTGTGGCGTTGAGTTCGGCGCATGGTTTAGGACTGGCGCTGGTGGTGGCGGTGGCGCGGCTGCATAATTTGTATGGATTTCATGGCAAGGGGAGCGGTCTGGAGTTTTTGCGGAGCGAGTCCGGCGGTTTATGCGTGAGACTGCGTCTGCCGCGCACCCTCGCCGCAAAAACTAATTAAAGAGACCCCCGAAGCACCGCCTCTGGCATTAGTGGGCGTTTGACTAAGACATTCACGATGCTGGCTCAAGCGAGCGATGCCGGCAGACGGGTGCGGGCTAGCCCGCAAAAAAAATAAATTAAAAAGCAATTGACTATTTAAGG
>JALCBB010000103.1:4152-6234 GCA_028066985.1 Alphaproteobacteria bacterium | reverse complement strand
TCATTAATTAAATAATAGACAATTAATGTGTTAAAAAGAGATTTATTCTGTTAATTGTTAATAGACAATTAATGGGGTCAATTAAATAAATTAATTTCTTTTTAATTTACCGAAGGCGCCGCCGCCGGGCGTCTCCATGCGGAAAATGTCGCCCGCCGCAACCTCCACATGATCGTTGCCCTCCAACTCCTCCTCCCCGCCGCCGACTCGCTCCACCACATTCCGTCCGCGCAAACCCTCGCCGCCCCCGTTCAACCCGTGCGGCGCGATCACACGATGCGACGACAATGTCGTCACCGTCATCCCTCGCAAAAAACACAGCCGCCGCACTACACCATCTCCCCCCCGAAACTCCCCTACACCCCCAGAACCCCGTCGCACCCCAAACGACTCCAAACGCACCGGAAAACGCTGCTCCAACACCTCCGCATCCGTCATCCGCGTGTTCGTCATATGACTGTGAACCGCATCACATCCGTCATGATCCGCGCCAGCACCCGTGCCGCCGCAAATCGTCTCGTAATTCTGAATCTCATCATCGCCCCAGACAAAATTGTTCATCGTCCCCTGCGACGCCGCCAACACCCCCAGAGCGCCGTACAAAGCGTCGGTCACCATCTGACTGACCTCCGTGTTGCCCGCAATCACCGCCGCCGGATACTCGCAACGCAAAATAGAACGCCGCGGCACCACCAGTCGCAGCGGCTTCAGACATCCCTCGTTCAGCGGAATCTCGTCGTCCACAAGCGTCCGGAAAACATACAGCACCGCCGCCCGACACACCGGCAGCGGAGCATTGTAATTACTCGCCGACTGCTCGCTCGTTCCGCCGAAATCAATCACGGCCTCGCGCGCGGCGGCGTCCACGCGGATCGCGACGCGGATCCATGTGCCGTTGTCCAGCGCGTATTCAAATTCGCCGTCGCGCAGCCGCGAAATCGCGCGCCGCACGGACTCCTCGGCGTTCTCCTGCACATGTCCCATATACGACAGCACGGCGTCGCGTCCGAAATGCGCGACCATGCGGCGCAGTTCGCGCGCGCCCGTCTCGCAGGCGGCGACCTGCGCGCGCAGGTCGGCGAGGTTCTGGCGCGGATTGCGGCAGGGCCAGCGTCCGCTTGCGAGCAGAGCAAGCGTCTCGCGCTCGCGCAGGCGTCCGTTGTCGACGAGCAGAAAGTTTTCAATCACGACGCCCTCCTCTTCAATATGCACGCTGTCGGGAGGCGCCGAGCCGGGCGTTTTGCCGCCGATGTCGGCGTGATGTCCGCGCGCGGCGATGAAGAAGAGCAGCCGTCCGCCGCCCTCGTCAAACACCGGAGCGACCACGGTCACGTCGGGCAGGTGTGTCCCGCCGCCGTACGGAGCGTTCAGCATCCACACGCGTCCGGCGCGCACTTCGGCGCGGTTCGCGTCCAGCACGGCGCGCACGGACTCGCCCATTGAGCCGAGGTGCACGGGCAGGTGCGGAGCGTTCGCCACGAGGCGTCCTTCGTTGTCGAAGACGGCGCATGAGAAGTCCAGGCGTTCTTTGATGTTGACTGACCATGCGGTGTTTGCGAGTGTCGCGCCCATTTGTTCGGCGACTGACATGAAGAGGTTGTTGAAGATTTCCAGCATGACGGGGTCGGCGTGTTTGCTGATGAGTTCGCGGGCGGCGCGGGGTTTTGCGCGGCGCAGGATCAGGTCGCCGGTGTCGGAGACTTCGCCGTGCCATTCGGGTTCAATGACGGTTGTTGATGTTGCTTCGGCGACGATGCAGGGTCCTGTCAGTTTGTCGCCGGTTTTGAGCGACTCGCGGCGGTGCAGCGTGACATCGCGCCATTTCCCGTCAAAGTATGCGCGCGCGATGCGGGTTTCGGCGGCCTTGCCGCGTTTTTTGGTGTTCGCGGTTGTTTTCGGCGGCGGTTCTTTGTTTGTTTCGGATGCTTCCAGGGAGATTGCTTCAATCATGAGTTTGCGGTCGGGCATGACGAATCCGAAGAGGCGTTCGTGGGCGTCCGCGAAGCGTCTCGCAATATCTTCGGCGACAATGACGGCGCCTTCATTGTCAACGGGGACATTAACGGCGCCGCCTTTTTTGCC
>JALCBB010000103.1:0-4052 GCA_028066985.1 Alphaproteobacteria bacterium | reverse complement strand
TTGTCTTCGTTGACAATGACGGCGCCTTCATTGTCTGTGACGGCGACGGTGACGGCGGCACCGTTATTGTCACCGTTATTGCCCGCGTTATTGTCCCCGGCGACAATGACAGCGCCGCCTTTTTTGTCTTCGTTGACAATGACGGCGCCGCCGTTATTGTCCATTTTCGCGGCGCCGTTAATGTCCCCGTTGACAATAGCGTCGCCTTTTTTGTCACCGTCATTGTCCGCGCCGACAAAATCAACGGTGAGCGTAGTGTCAGAACCGTCAACACGGACAAGCACACGGCGCTGAAACTCCAGCGAAGACGACGCGCCCTGCGCGCGCAAGGCGGCGGTCGCCTCGTCCTCTAAAGTGCTAAAGACCTGCGCCAACTCCGCCGTCACCTCCGCCGTCAGCGGACGCGACACCTGCCGCTCGATCAAATGCCGCAAAACCGCGCGACCAATGCCCCACGCCGACAACACTCCCGCCAGCGGATGCAACTGCACGACCTCAACACCAAGCGCGTCCGCGACCCGACACGCGTGCTGTCCGCCGGCGCCGCCGAAACTGTTAAGCGCGTACTCCGTCACATCATAACCGCGCTGCACCGAAATCTTTTTAATCGCGTTCGCCATGTTCTCAACCGCGATCCGCAGAAACCCCTCGGCGACCGCCTCGGGCGTCATCTCCTCGCCGGTCTCGTCGGCGATGCGGCGCGCCAGCGTCTCAAAACCCTCGCGGGACGCGCGCGCGTCCAGCGGCTCGTCGCCGTTTTCGCCGAAGGCGCGCGGAAACTCGTCGCTCTGAATGCGTCCGAGGGCGGCGTTGCAGTCGGTGACGGCGAGCGGTCCGCCGCGGCGGTAACAGCGCGGACCGGGATCCGCCCCCGCCGACTCGGGACCCACCCGGAAACGCGACCCGTCAAACGACAGCAGCGACCCGCCGCCCGCCGCGACCGTCTCAATCCGCAGCATCGGCGCGCGCAGCCGCACGCCCGCGATCCGCGTCTCAAGACTGCGCTCAAACTCGCCGTTCCAGTGCGTGACATCGGTTGAAGTGCCGCCCATGTCAAAGCCGATGAGTTTGTCGTGTCCGGCGGCTCTGCCGGTCTCAACCATGCCGACGACGCCGCCCGCGGGGCCCGAGAGGATCGCGTCCTTGCCGCGAAATTCGGACGCCGCGACAAGGCCGCCGTTGGACTGCATGAAAAAAATGCGCGTCTTTGACTCGGACGAAAAACCGAGCGACTTTTTCAGTCCGTTGAGATAGGCGAGGAGTATCGGCGAGAGATACGCGTCGGCGACGGTCGTGTCGCCGCGCGAAACGAATTTAATGAGCGGACTGACCTCGTGACTGCACGACACCTGGCCGAAACCCGCCGCGCGCGCGAGATCGGCGACGGCGCGCTCGTGTTCGGTGAATTTCCAGCCGTGAACGAAGCAGATCGCGGCGGCTTCGCATCCGTTTTCGCGGGCGGCGACGAGTTTCGCGGCGAGTCCGTCCGTTTCCAGCGGACGCACGACCTCGCCCGTCACCGACACGCGCTCGCCGACCTCAAGGACCTCGCGGTACAGCATTGACGGCAGAACAATATGCCGCGCGAACAAGTCGGGACGATTCTGATAGCCGATACGCAGCACATCGCCGAAGCCCGCGGTCGTGACGAAGAGCGTCGGACAGCCCTTGCGCTCAAGCAGCGCGTTTGTCGCGACGGTCGTGCCGACGCGCAGTTCGGCGACGGCGTCGTCGGGCAGTTCGCCTTCAACGCCGAGAAGGTCGCGGACACCCTGCGCGACGGCGTCGGTGTAGCGTCCGGGATTTTCGGAGAGCAGTTTGCGCGTGACGATTTCGCCGCCGGGCGTCCGCGCGACAAGATCGGTGAAGGTGCCGCCTCTGTCGGCCCAGATTTTCCAGCCGCGCGTCATTGACCGTCCGCGGTTTCGCCGAGGGACGCGATGTGTCCGGCGAGATCCGTCACGCCCGCGCCGAGCAGAACGCTCACAAGCACACGCAGTTTCGCGCCCGACAGCGCCGGAGCGAAAATGACGCCGGCCTTCGCGAGCGCGTGTCCGCCGCCGTCGCCGCCGTAGACCGGACGCGCCCGGCCGACAGGACAGCGCGTCGCCATGACGACCGGAATTTTTTTCTCCAGCGCGAGAGAAACGGCGGCGGCCATGCGGGGAGTGATGTCGCCGGCGCCGAAGCCCTCAATGACGAGCGCGCGCGCGCCGCCGTCAATCGCGAGACGCAGCAGGGCGCCGTCGTCGCCGAGCGAGGCGCGAAAAAGAAACACATTTCTGGCGAAGGGCGCGGCGCCGGCGAAGACGGGCTGCGCCGCCGCATGAAGAGCGGGCGGCAGTCTCACAGACGACGACAATGAGGACCGCCACTTCCACTGTCCGTTGTCGTCTTTAACGGCGAGAGGCTCGGAGTTCGGCGACGAAAAAACAGAAAGCGAAACGCCCGTACGCGTCTTGACGACCTCGCGCGCGGAATGCACCTCGCCGGCGCAGCAGACAACAACTCCGCAGGCGCGCGCGCGCTCGCCCTCGCTGGAGGCGATCTCAATCGCGTCGGCAAGGTTGGCAGGACCGTCAGGCTCGGCATGATCGGCGGGACGCTGCGCTCCCGTGACGACGAAAGGTTTCTCGGGACGCAGAAAAAGTTCCAGCAGAAAGGCGACCTCTTCCAGCGTGTCGGTTCCCTGCGTGACGATAACGCCGTCGGTGTCTTCGTTGGAGAGGGGGAAGTAGATCCGCTGCGCGATGTCAATCATGCCGGCGCTGTCAATGGCGAAACTGTTGACGGGCTCCAGTTCGCGGGTATCCACGTCGGCGGCGGTCGGCGCGGGCAGGCGCTCGAGGAGGTCGTATCCGGAAAGGACGGCGCGGGTGGAGCCGTCGGGCTGCCTGAGCGAGGCGATGGTGCCTCCGGTGGCGACCAGGCAGACGGTGTGATCGGGAATGTAGAAATCCGCGGGGCGGTCAAAGTCGCCGCCCTCGGAGCCGTCAGGCTGCCTGACAGAGCCGATGCCGCCCTCGCCGGCGACGAGGCGTATGCGGGTATTGCGGGTCTTGCGGGTATTCACAGCGCGGTCTTGATTCGGCAGGGCGGTTCTGGCATTAATAGGACGGGAACGGGAGGCACCGGCAGAATAGCACAATTCGGGAGTACTGTTGATGACTGGCGTGACAGTGCCTGGACGGCGGGCGAGGCGCGGATTTCCGCCGTTTGCGGCGGCGGTGACGGCGGCTGTGATGGCGGCGGCGATGGCGGCGGCGACGGTGACGGCGCCGTCTCCGGCGCGAGCGGAACTGAGAGACATGGGACGCGGACTTCTCTTTGAAGATGTCAAAATCGGCGAGGGACCGCCGGCGGTGCATCATTCGCGCATTCGTGTGCATTATGTCGGCACGCTTGAGGACGGCACCGAGTTTGACTCGAGCGTGTCGCGGGGCGAGCCGTTTGAGTTTTTGCTGGGTGTCGGGTCGGTGATTCAGGGCTGGGAGATGGGGATGCTCGGGATGCGCGCGGGCGGCGAGCGAGTTCTGGTGATTCCGCCGGAGTTGGGTTATGGCGATCGGGCGGTCGGGAGTATTCCGGCGGGTTCGGTTTTGAATTTTGAGGTTGAGGTTCTGGAGGTGCTGCCTCCGCCGTACGAGGCGCGCACGGTGTCGGAATTGGAGACTTTGATTGACGCGCGCGGCGACAATCTGACGGTGGTTGACATTCGCCGTGTGGAGTCGGTGCGCGAGACGGGAGTGATTGAGGGCAGCACGACGATTCAGATTCTGGGTCCGCGCGGTCGTGCGGTTCCGAATTTGGGACAGTTGTTGCTTGAGGGTGTGCCGCAGGATGTGCCTGTGGTGGTGGTGGATGAGAATGGTGCTTTGGCGGTGGAGTTGGCGTATTTGATGGCGAACAACCGGTGGCGCGATGTTTCTTATTTGAAGGGAGGGGTGCGGGCGTGGCGTGTTTCGGGGCGTCCGCTGGTGGCGCACTCCGACAATTAAAGAGACAACGAAGCACTGTCTCTGGCATTAGTAAGACTTTGACTAAGAAAGTCA
>JALCBB010000102.1 GCA_028066985.1 Alphaproteobacteria bacterium | reverse complement strand
AATTAAATCGGCGTTCAGCCTCTGGCATTAGTGGGAGTTTGACTAAGACATTCACAGAGTTGGCTCAAGCAAACAGCGCCAACTAATGGGTGCGGGCTAGCCCGCAAAAAAAATAAAAAATTAATTTGCTCTTTATTAATAGACAAATAATGGTGTCAATTAAATAAATTCTTCTCTTATTAACTTAGACAATTAATGGTGTCAATTAAATAAATTGTTTTTCATTAATTACTGATAGACAATTAATGGTGTCAATTAAATCGGCGTTCAGCCTCTGGCATTAGTGAGCGTTTGACTAAGACATTCACAATGTTGGCTCAAGCGAGCAACACCCGCTGATGCCCGCGGGCGCCGCCCGCTTAACGGCGGTCGGGGTCGGGGGCGGAGGGTCCGAGCCGGTCGTTGCGAAACAACACAAACGGCGGCGCCCGCGCCTCGTCCGCATTCCACACCGGATTAACCAGACTCACCCGCGTCCGCCGCCCCTGCGCGTCCAGCACCACCCACCCCCGCAACACAAACGGCGCCGACGCGAACTCCAGCGTCATTGACCCATGCTCCGGATGCCTCGCATCCTCAAAAGTCACCTCCAGAATCCCCGCCGCCCGATGCACCCGCGTCACATTGATCTCCGACAAGTCCGGGTCCTCCTGCAAAATAAAATGAAACGGCGTCGCCGACAGCAGTATCTCGCTCTTCGCGTCCTCCTCGCTGTCGTAGACAACCCAGTTGATGCCGTCGGCGAGCAGCACGAGCGGCTGCGAGTCGTATTCAATCCGCATCCGATTCGGACGCCGCATCCAGATTCGCCCCTGATCCTGCGCGCCGTTTGAGGAGACCTGCAGGAATTCGCCCTGCATGTTGTCCAGTTCGCGCAGCCAGTTCACCGCGGTCGCAAACACAGGATCGCTTCGCGCGAGAGCCTCTCCGTTTCCTGTTGCCGACTTCGCTTCGCCGACAAAAAGCGACAGCGACAGCAACACCGACAGAAACAGCGACACCGCCGCCGTCGCCGACAAAGTTAATGAGAGAGAGCGCGACATTTTATTCTTCCTCAATACTCCGCGCCTCGCGGGCGAGATACTCAATGATCGCCTGAACGCGACGATTCCCGCGCAGCGCGTCGGGATACACGGCCCACAGGTCAAAGTTCGGACACTGCTCGTCGGTGAGCACGCGCACGAGGTCGGCGCGTCCGCGCGCCATGAATGTCGGAATAGACGCGATCCCCATTCCGGTAGACGCGGCGCGGCGCATTGCGAAGGTGTTGTTAGTTGAGAAGACCGAGCGCCGTTCGCGCCCGGCGCGTCTGCCTTGAGCGACGAGCCATTCGCTGCCTTTGAAGTGCATGTCGTTGTCGTATGTGATGATTCTGTGGTTATCCAGGTCGCCGAGTGTTTTAGGAAACCCGTGGACGGCGAGGTATGCGGGCGCGGCGTAAGCGGCGAGCTGGAATCCCATGATACGGCGCTGAACGAGGTTTGCGCTTGTCGGCCGTTCGTAGAGGAAGGCGACATCAACTTCGCCGGCGGTGACATTGAGGTGGTCGCTGAGGGTGAGTTGGATTCGGATATCTGGGTATCGGTCTATGAATTTAGCGAGGAGCGGAGAGATCCAGTCGCCGCCGACGGAGATGCCGCTGCCGATGCGGAGTGTGCCGCGGGGCTGGGAGCGTGACTCGCCGATTTGTGATTCGACGACGGCGAGTTTTTCCATCATTTCGTGGACGGTTTCGTAGAGGATCTGTCCTTGCTCGGTGAGCGAGAGACCGCGGGCGTGGCGGTGGAAGAGTTTTCCGCCGAGACTTTTTTCCAGCGCGGCGATTTGGCGGCTCATTGCGGAGGGCGAGATGTTGGCGTGTTCGGAGGCGTGGGCGATGTTGCGGTGCTCAGCGACGAGGTGGAACGAGCGAAGTTTATCCCAGTTCATGATTTTGTGTTTGGGTTCGGGTTGCGGGTTTCAGGTTTGGCGAGGGGGAGACAGTGACGGCGCCGCGTTTCCGGCGTTTGTTGGTGTTAATTTTAGACTTTTAATGGCGTTAACTCAAGCGACCACTACGACGACATACATTTGGCATTAGTGGGAGTTTGACTAAGACATTCACTGTGTCGGCTCAAGCGAACGGCACCAACTAATGGGTGCGGGCTAGCCCGCAAAAAAATAAAAAATAAATAGAAATTAATTTGCTCTTTATTAATAGACAATAAATGGCGTCAATTAAATAAATTGTTTTTCATCAATTAAATAATAGACAATTAATGTGTTAAAAGGTGATTTGTTCTGTTACTAGTTAGACAGTTAATGAATTGACAATGATGAGGGGGTGTTTATTCGTTGCGGGAGAGATATTTTTCCGCTTCAAGGGCGGCCATGCATCCCATACCTGCGGCGGTGACAGCCTGCCGAAAGACAGCGTCGGTGACATCCCCTGCGGCGAAAACGCCGGGGATTTCGGTTTGAGTGGAGTCGGGCTTAGTGATGATATACCCGTGCGGGTCCATTTTGATCTTATTTTTGAAGAGTCGGGTGGCGGGCGAGTGACCGATAGCGATGAAGACGCCGTTGACGGCGACGGTCTTATCCTCCCCGCCGACGGTTGAGTTAAGCCGGACATGCGTGACGCCGAGCGGATTATCGGTGCCGATGATTTCGGCGAGGGTGTGGTTCCAGTGGGGTGTGATTTTTTCATTCTGGAGCAGACGGTTCTGGAGGATTTTTTCGGCGCGCATTGTGTCGCGACGGTGAACGAGGTGAACTTTGGAGGCGAAGTTGGTGAGGAAGAGCGCTTCTTCCGCGGCGGTGTTGCCTCCGCCGATGACGGCGACTTCCTGGTTACGGAAGAAGAATCCGTCGCATGTGGCGCATGCGGAGACGCCGTGCCCCTGGAATTTGGTTTCGCTGGGCAGACCGAGCCATTTGGCTTGCGCGCCTGTGGCGATGATGAGTGTTTTGGCGTGATATTGTGTGCCGCTGTCGCCTGTGCAGGAGCGGGTATTGTCGTTTTGCAGGCTGACGCTGTTGATGTGATCGCTGATGATCTGGACGCCGACATTGGCGGCTTGTTGCTGCATCTGTTCCATGAGCCATGGTCCCTGGATGGTGTTAGCGAATCCGGGGTAGTTCTCTACATCGGTGGTGATGGAGAGCTGCCCGCCGGGTTGAGTGCCAGAGATGATGGTGGTGTTTCGGTTTGCGCGTGCGGCGTAGATGGAGGCGGTGTATCCTGCGGGTCCTGTGCCGAGGATGAGGATATCGGAGTGATGGGTGTTCATATTTTTATTATGGCTGATTTTGTTTGTGATTTAAAGGGGCATATTTTGTTTTAGTGGCTGTATTGACGGCGCCGAAATTTTGACATTAATTCAGGAGACAGACGACGAACAGCCCCTGGCATTAGTGAGAATTAATTTTAGACTCTTAATGTAGTCGCTCAAGCGAACTGTACCAACTGATGCCCGCAGGCGCTGCCTGCAAAAAAATAAATTAAAAAGCAATTGACTATTAATGGACAGACGACAATAACGGTGTCAATTAAATAAATTGTTTTTCATTAAATTAAATAATAGACAATTAATGTGTTAAAAAGTGATTTATTCTGTTAATTATTATATAGACAATTAATGGTGTCAGAAAATAATTGTTTTTCATTAATTATTAATAGACAAATAATGGTGTGATAATTATTAAATTAATTCTTTTAATTTTCTTGTGACAAATTATTAAGACGGCGATGAGCCAGCGCGACAGCCTCTTCATTATCATCAACCAGAAGACAGCGACGATGACAACGCAGGGCGGCTTCGCCTGTAGTGCCGCTGCCCGCGAAGAAGTCCATCACCAGGTCGCCCGCGTCGGAGTGCACCTTCACGATCCGCTCCAGCACTCCGAGCGGCTTCTGCGTCGGATACCCCGTCTTCTCGCGCGAGTTTGTCGGCACAATCGTATGCCACCAGACATCGGTCGGCGTTTTGCCGCGCTCGGCTTTTTCGGCGCCCACCAGCGCCGGCGCCATATACGGAATCCGATCAATCGCGTCATAGTTGAAGACATAGTTCTTCGGATCGCGCGCATACCACAGGATCGTGTCGTGCTTGGCGGGCCAGCGATTTTTCGGACGCCCCCCGTAGTCGTACGCCCAGATAATTTCGTTGACAAACGCCTCCCGCCCGAAGAGTTCGTCCATCAGCACTTTGACATAGTGCACTTCGCGCGCGTCCAGATGCACAAAAACGGAGCCGTCATCGGTCAGCACGCGCCGCGCCTCCGCGAGCCGCGCGCCGAGAAAGCCGAGATAGTCGTCAAAGGAGTCAGCATACGCGAGCCTTGAAGTTTCGCGCCGTTCATAGACCTTGCCCTGAAACCCGACCTGTCCGCCGCCCCTGCCGCGTATCGCCTTCGTTGTACGCCTGACCTGCGCGCTGCCGGTATTGAACGGCGGATCAATGTAGACGAGTCTGACGGTCTGCGCTTTTACTTTTCGCAGCACATCGAGGCTGTCGGCGTGACAGACGACGCCCTGGATTTCGGAATTTTTCAGCGCGGCGATGTCGTCCTCGCACGATTTCAGATCGGACACCCGCACGCGCGGCGCTGACGGCCATTCGGGCGCGACATCCGGCGATGAAGGACGAGCCGCGGTCCTCATCGCGCGGTTAGATATGAATGGCGCGACTGTCGACGGCGAGCGCGGCTTCTCTGACGACTTCGTTGAGCGTCGGGTGTCCGTGGCAGGCGCGCGCGAGGTCTTCTGCGGCGCCGTGGAAACTCATGACGAGCACGACTTCGTGAATGAGCGTGCCGGCTTCTGGCCCGAGGATATGCGCGCCGAGGATGCGGTCGGTTTTTTTGTCGGCGAGGATTTTGACGAATCCGTCGGTGCTGCCCATTGCGCGCGCGCGTCCGTTCGCCATGAAGGGGAATTTGCCGACTTTGTACTCGGCGTTTTTTTCTTTGAGCGACTCTTCGGTTTCGCCGACGCTGGCGGCTTCGGGCGCGGTGTAGACGATGCCGGGGATGGTGTTGTAGTGCATGATTCCGGCGCCGCCCGCGAGTTGCTCTACGAGGGCGACGGCTTCTTCCTCGGCTTTATGCGCGAGCATCGGGCCCGGAATGACATCGCCGACGGCGTAGACATTGGGAATGGAGGTTTGAAAGTTCGCGTTGACATTGACGGCGCCGCGCTCGGTGAGTTTGACGCCGGCTTTTTCGGCGTCTGAGACATTGGGTTTGCGCCCGACGGCGACGAGCACGGCGTCGGCTTCGAGCGTTTCGCTTTTCCCGTCGGAGCCGGCGATGGTGACGGCGACGCCGCTGCTGCCGTGTTTGACATTTTCGACTCGGGTGTTGAGTTTGAATCCGAGTCCTTGCTTCTCGAGGACGGGTTTGAAGGTTTTTGAGATTTCGTTGTCCATCCCCGGGAGAATGCGGTCGAGGGATTCGATGATGGTGACATCGGCGCCGAGTCTCGACCAGACGCATCCGAGTTCCAGCCCGATGTATCCGGCGCCGATGACGATGAGTTTTTGCGGGATTTGCTTAAGTTTGAGCGCGCCGGTTGAGGAGAGAACGCGTTCTTCGTCAAAGGGGAGGTTCGGCAGCGCGGCGGGTTTAGATCCTGTGGCCCAGATGACATTGCTTGCGCTGATGGTGTCGCGGCCGACATTGACCTTCCCGTCTGCGGAGAGCGTGGCGGTGCCGGTGATGTGTGTGACCTTATTTTTTTTGAAGAGGAACTCGATGCCTTTGGTGTTGGCGGAGACGACGTTGTCCTTGTGTTTCATCAGGCCGTTGACGGAGATTTCGGCCTGACTTTTGATACCGAAGAGTGTGAGGTGGTTGTTGGCTTCGTGGAATTGTTCGGAGGCGGAGAGCAGGGCTTTTGAGGGGATGCATCCGATGTTGAGGCATGTGCCGCCTGGGGCGGTGTGCTTTTCTATACAGGCGGTGGAGAGGCCGAGTTGTGCGGCGCGGATGGCGGCGACGTATCCGGCGGGACCGGAGCCGATGATGGCGAGGTCGAAGTCTGTACTCATAGTTATTGAGGTTAGACTATTTTGTGTGGGGATCCAAGTGGTAATTTGTTTCAAGGGCTTTGTTTGACGGCGCCTGAAATTCCTGCCTTTTTCGGGACTTTTCGGCATTAATCAGGAGACAGACGAAGAGCGATCCTTGGCATTAGTGGGCGTTTGACTAAGACATTCACGGTGCTGGCTCAAGCGAGCGATGCCAACTAATGCCCGCAGGCGCTGCCTGCAAAAAATAAATTATTAATTAATTGATTAATTATGAGACAGACGAAGAGCGATCCTTGGCATTAGTGGGCGTTTGACTAAGACATTCACGATGCTGGCTCAAGCGAAAACACGCCAACTAATGGGTGCGGGCTAGCCCGCAAAAAAAATAAAAAATTAATTGAACTATTAATGAA
>JALCBB010000101.1:2555-6523 GCA_028066985.1 Alphaproteobacteria bacterium | reverse complement strand
AACAATTTATTTAATTGACCCCTTAAATAGTCAATAAATTATTATTTATTTTTTTGCGGGCTAGCCCGCACCCGTCTGCTGGCATCACTCGCTTGAGCCGACACCGTTAATGTCTGAGTCAAACTCCCGCTAATGCCAGAGGCTGAACGCCGATTTAATTGACCCGGTAAACAGTCAATTAATTCTTAATTTATTTTTTTGCAGGCAGCGCCTGCGGGCGGCAGTGGGTGCGGTTCGCTTGAGCGGCTGTCGCGGCTAGTCTGAATTTAAGTCTCACTAATGCCAAAGGCTGACCTTCGTTGTCTCTTTTAATTAGTCGCTTTCTCCAATTCGCGGCGGAGGCAGTCCGCTATCCCCGCGAATATATCACCGACAACTCCACCAGCCTCAACCACAGATACACCGCCATCCCCGCTCTCCCGCACGGCGCCGTCCAGCGGAACCTCGCCCAGAAACAACACCCCCTCGCTCTCGCTCCACTCCCTCACACCCCCGCTCCCGAACGGATAACTCAACTCCCCGCAACCCCCGCACACATACCCGCTCATATTCTCCACCGCCCCCAGCACCCGCACCGATAAACGCCGGAACATCCCGCACGCCTTCCGCACATCCAGCAGCGAAACCTCCTGCGGCGTTGAAACCAGCACAACCCCCGACACATCCACGCGCTGGCACAATGTCAGCGGAATGTCCCCCGTCCCCGGCGGCAGATCCACGACCAGACAGTCCAGGTCGCCCCACTCAACCTGTCCCAGCAGTTGCACCAGCGCGCCCTGAATCATCGGACCGCGCCAGATCGCCGCGCGTCCGTCGGGAACCAACTGCCCCATGGAAATCACCTTCACACCGCCGCGCTCTCCGGGGATAACCTTTCCGTCCTGAACTTCCGCCGTTCCGAGTCCGAACATCAGCGCCTGCGAGGGTCCGTAGATGTCGGCGTCCAGCAGTCCGACCCGCCAGCCGCCGCGCGACATCCCCACCGCCAGATTCATCGCCACCGTAGACTTGCCGACTCCGCCCTTGCCGCTCCCCACCGCCAGCACATGACGCACGCCCGTCAGCAATTTCTCGTCGCCCCCGCCCCGCGGCGCCGTTTTCGCCGCCGTCGGAGCCGCCGCCGTCGCCGCTCCCCCGCGATTAGAAGTCAGAACGACGCGCGCATTTTCGCTCTTCAGCCGCCGCCGCAATTCGCCCTCCAGGCGCAGACGCCATGCCTCCAGCGCGGCGCCCTCGCCCTCGCCGACATCCACGACCAGCAGCGCTCCGCCCGAAGTCCGCCGCAGCGCGCCCGAGACCTGCAGTCCGTCCTCCGGCGGCGTCTCCGCCAGCAGATTTTTCACCAATTCCGCGTCTGTCGCCTGGCTGTTCATCTGGAAAACTCCCGTCCGCCGCTCATTGACCTTTATTGTCCGACAATCTAGAATAGCCTTCTGAGGACAAGCACTCAATCACATTCTCCCCTTCCGACCGCAGTTCCGAGATGACGCAGGACACCGAAACCGACACAATTCAGCAGCCGCTTGCGAGTTCGCCCGGCGGCTCCCAGAATCACGGCCCCTGGGGACCGCGCACCCACAAGCCCGACGGCTTCAACCACGGACACGGCAACGGCCCCGCCCCGGACCGCGACCGCGACGAGCAGCCTCCGAACCCCGGCCAGGACAACTTCAACGACCTCGTCAATTCGCTTTACGAGCAGGTACGGCGCCGTTTCGCGGGCGGCGGCGGAGGCGGCGCGGCGGCGTTTCCTGTCAAGTGGATTCTGCTGGCGGTGGTCGCGATCTGGCTCGCGTCCGGACTTTACCGCGTCAACCCCGGCGAGCAAGGAGTCGTGCTGCGCTTCGGGCAGTGGATCAATCAGGACAACCTCGCCGCCGAGGGTCTTCACTGGCATCTGCCCTGGCCGATTGAGACGGTGATCACTCCGCAGGTGGAAGAGGTGCGCCAGATTGACATCGGCTTTCGCGGCAGCGCGGCGAACAATGTCTCCGAGGAGAGCCTGATGCTCACGGGCGACCAGAACATCATTGACATTGACTTCACGGTTCAGTGGCGCATTCGCGACGCCGGCAAGTATCTGTTCAACATCCGCGACCCCGACGCGACCATCAAGATCGCCGCCGAGAGCGCGATGCGCGAAATCATCGGACGCACCGGCATTCAGCGCGCGCTCACCGAAGGACGCGCCGAGATCGCCTCCCGTGCCCGCGACGCGCTGCAGACCATCCTTGACGAGTACAGTTCCGGCATTCTCGTGAGCCAGGTCACTTTGCAGGAGGCGCAGCCGCCGGAGCCTGTCATTGACGCCTTTGAGGAAGTCCAGCGCGCGCGCCAGGATCTTGAGCGTCTTCGCAATCAGGCGGACGCGTATTCCAACAAGGTCATTCCCGAGGCGCGCGGCGACGCGCAGCGCGTTCTCCAGGAGGCCGAGGGCTACCGCGCCCGCGTCATCGCCGAGGGACAGGGCGAGGCCGACAGATTCAATCTCGTCTACGACGCCTACACGGAGAATCCGCGAGTGACTTCGCGGCGTCTTTACCTTGAGGCGATTGAGGGCGTGCTGAGCCGCAGCGACAAGGTTATTCTCGGCGGCGACGGCAATGTTCTTCCTATTCTCCCGCTTCGGCAGGGACAGACTCCTCCGCTTCCGGTGCAGCCATGAACGAGCAGACGAAGCCCCGTGTTCTGATTGCCGCCGGCATTTTTCTGATTGTGGCGGCGCTGTTGTCGTCTTCCACGCTGTTCACGGTGCATCAGACGAAGCAGGCGATTGTGCTGCAGTTCGGCGCGTTGAAGCGTGTGGTTCAGCAGCCCGGTCTGCATTTCAAGATTCCGTTCATTCAGAATGTGCGGTATTTTGAGAGCCGCGTTCTGAATCTTGACCCGCCCGTGCAGACGGTTGTGCTTTCGGACCAGCGCCGTCTTCGGGTGGATGTTTTCGTGCGTTATCGGATTATAGATCCGGCGCAGTTTGTGCGTGTCGCGATTTCGGAGAGCAATTTGCAGCAGACGCTGGGCGCGATTGTGAACGAGCAGGTTCGCGCCGCGCTCGGAGGCGTTGACCTTCAGCAGATTCTTTCCGAGGAGCGCGTCGCCCTGACCGACAATGTGCGCGAGCAGGTCAATCAGGTTACGAAGCAGTCGGATTCCAATTTCGGCATTAATGTTCTTGATGTCCGCATTCGGCGCGCGGATTTGTCCGAGGAGGTCAGCCAGGCGGTGTATGCGCGGATGCGCGCCGAGCGCGAGAAGGACGCCGCCGAGTTTCGGGCGAACGGTCAGGAGGAGTATCAGACCATCACCTCCAACGCCGACCGTCAGGCGACGGTGATTATCGCGGAGGCGCAGCGCGAGGCGCAGAAGTTGCGCGGCGAGGGCGATGCGGCGCGCACGCGCACGCTCAATCGGGCGTACGGGCAGGATCCGGAGTTTTTCTCGTTTTACCGTTCGCTGCAGGCGTATCAGAAGTCGCTTGCGGAGGACGAGCGCGCGCAGTTTATCATTCCGCCTGACAGCGATTTCTTCCAGTTTTTTGAGACGCTTCCGGAGTCTCTGGAGCAGGCGAGGTAGTTCGCATGAGGGAGTTTCTGATTGCGATTGGTTTCGTCCTGTTTCTGGAGGGCGCGTTGATTGCGATTATGGGACAGAACTGGCCGAAGATGGCGGCGAAGGCGCAGAACATTCCGGACGGAACGCTGCGGATTATCGGGCTTATTTTCGCGCTTTCGGGCTTGCTGTGGGTTGCTGTCCTGCGTTGAGCGGCGATGTTTTTCTGTCTTGACAGCATGGACAATAACAGCCGCGGTGATTGTCCTGACAACATTGACAATGACGGCGCCGCCGTTGTTTGTCTTAATGATATGGACAATGACGACGGCGGTCGTCCCAGTCGTCTTAACAACATTGACAGTGACGGCGCCGCCGTTGTTTGTCTTAATGATATGGACAATGACGACGGCGGTCGT
>JALCBB010000101.1:0-2455 GCA_028066985.1 Alphaproteobacteria bacterium | reverse complement strand
CCCGATCGTCTTAACAACTTTGACAGTGACAGTCGCGGCGGTTTTCTTAAAAATTTCGGCGCCGTCATTGTCGCCCTCGGCGCCGCCGTCGCCGCCTCCGCCGCCGCATCCGCGCAGGACGGCTTCGGACACATCATAGAACCGAGCCTGAAAGCCGTCGTCACCGTCACCGTCATTCCCGCGACCGACACCATTTCCCGCGGCGACAGCGATCAGGACACCCTCCAGAAATGGCTGGAAAATTTCTTCGGCGAACAGAACAGAAATTCGTCCTCCACCGCCATCGGCTCCGGCTTTCTCGTCTCCGAAGACGGACTCATCGTCACCAACGCGCATGTCGTCTCCGCCGGCAGCGAGGTCACCGTCAGTCTGCACGACGACTCCGAACACCCCGCGCGGCTCGTCGGCAAGGACGCCGCCAGCGACCTCGCTCTCCTCAAGATTGAACATCCGGGCGCGCTGCCGTTCCTGCGCTGGGGCGACGACTCGCGAAGCCGCGTCGGCGACTGGGCGATCGCGCTCGGCAACCCCTTCGCGCTCGGCACCAGCGCGGCGCTCGGACTCATCTCCGCGCGCGACCGCTCCGTGCCGGGCAGCCCGCAGCACAGATACATTCAGACCGACGCCAGCATCAACCGCGGCAATTCGGGAGGTCCGCTGCTCAACGGCGCCGGCGAAGTCATCGGCGTGAATACCGCCGTCCTCGCGCCGGGGGGAGCGTCGGTCGGCGTCGGTTTTGCCGTGCCGGCGGCGCAGGCGAAGCGGGTCGTCGCGCAACTTCTGGAGAACGGCGAGGTCAGGCGTCCGTGGCTCGGCGTTTTTGTTGAGACACCGCGGGACAGCGCCGACGGCGCGCTTGTCTCCGCGATCGCGCCGGGCAGTCCGGCGGGCGGCGGACGGCTTGAGATAGGCGACCTTTTGATTTCCGTGAACGGCGCGCGGCTGCGGGAGGCCGCCGACCTCGCCTTTGAAGTGCAGAAACACGCGCCGGGCGACGAGATCACTCTTCGCTATCTTCGCGGCGATATGCAGGACGGCGTGAGCATCCGTCTCGCGGAGCGCGGCGCGGCGCAGACGAACAATGTTTCGGTAGACGCCGGGCGGCGCGGCAGGGAACTCGCCGAGCGTCTCGGACTTGTCGTAGAGCCGCTTGACGACGCGGGCGGCGGCGTCTCGGTCGTGCGGACGAGCGGCGAGGCGGAGCGCGCCGGCATTCGCGGCGGCGATGTCATTGTGGAGTTGGACGCCGGACCCGCGCGCAGTCCGGAGGTTTTGTATCAGCAGTTGGAGGAGATGCATGCGCGTCAGTTTCAGTTTTTCGCTGTCAAGGCGCGGCGCGGGAACGCGGCGGCGGACTGGGTGCTGTTGCGTCTGCCGCCGTTGACTTCGCCGTGAGTGTTGACGCTGTTTGTGTCGCGGGGTTGACGGCGAGCGGCAAGACGGAGTTCGCGCGCGCGCTGGGCCGGCGGCACGGGCGCGCGACGGTGATTAATGCGGACGCGATGCAGGTCTATCGCGGACTGCGCCGTGTCACCGATCAGCCTGACGATGACGGCGACCCGCCGCACAGATTGTACGGACATGTTTCGGTGGATACGCGTTACAGTGTGTCGCGCTGGCTTGAGGATGCGAGGACTGAAATCGGGCGTTGTCGGGGGGAGGGGCGGCTTCCGATTTTTTGCGGGGGGACGGGTTTATATTTTCGTTCGCTGGTTCGCGGACTTGATCGAGTTCCGGCGATTGACGCGTCGGTGCGCGCGGGGTTGGAGGCGCGGATGGACGAGATTGGCGTGCGGGAGTTTTATCGGGAGTTGGAGGCGATGGATGCTGGGGAGGCGCGGCGTGTGGGGGAGTTTAACCGGCATCGTTTGCTGCGGGCGAGGGAGGTTTTGGAGTTCACGGGACATCCTTTGCCTTACTGGTGGGGTTCCGGGGGCGGGGGTTTGCTGACGGGCGAGGTGTTCTGGGTGATATTTCTGCCGACATTGGCGGAGGTGGGTGATGTGATAGCGGCGCGGGCGCGGGGGCTTGTCGGGGGCGAGGCGTTGGAGGAGGTGCGACGGCTTGGGGATTGTGGTGATGTTGCGCCGTCTGTGTGGAAGGTGATTGGTGTGCGTGAGATAAGGGGGTTTCTGGACGGCGAGTTGGATTCGGAGGAGGCTGTGCGTCGGGTGGTGTCGCGGACGCGTGGTTATGCGCGCCGTCAGGGGACGTGGTTTCGGAACAATTCGGGGGCGACGGGGCGTGTGATAGTTGTGGAGGGGCGTGTTGACGGAGTTGATATTGATGCTGTCGCCGCCAAATTAAATAATTAAAGAGACAACGAAGCACGATACTTGGCATTAGTGAGAGTTTGACTAAGACATTCACGATGCTGGCTCAAGCGAACTGCACCAACTGATGCCCGCAGGCGCTGCCTGCAAAAAAAATTAAAATTAAAAGAATTAATTTAATA
>JALCBB010000100.1 GCA_028066985.1 Alphaproteobacteria bacterium | reverse complement strand
TGATGCCCGCAGGCGCTGCCTGCAAAAAAAATTAAATTAAAAAGAAATTAATTTAATTTAATTGACATCATTAATAGTCAATTAATAATAAGAAAACAATTTATTTAATTGACCCTTAAACAGTCCATTTAATCTTTAATTTAATTTTTTTTGCGGGCTAGCCCGCACCCGTCTGCCGGCATCGCTCGCTTGAGCCAACGCCGTGAATGTCTTAGTCAAACTCCCACTAATGCCAGAGGCTGAACGCCGATTTTAATTGACCCCTTAAATAGTCCATTTAATCTTTAATTTAAATTTTTTGCAGGCAGCGCCTGCGGGCATCAGTTGGTACAGTTCGCTTGAGCCGGCATCGTGAATGTCTTAGTCAAACTCCCACTAATGCCAGGGGACGCACTTCGTTTGTCTCCTAATTAAAGCACTCGCTAATGCCGGAGGCCGTGCTTCGTCCGTTAACCATAGCGGACGGATAACACCTTGTAAGCGCGCTCGCCGCGCGGCGTCCGCACCTCCACCACATCTCCAACACCGCGGCCAATCAAAGCACGCGCCATCGGCGACGCCACGCCAATCCGTCCAGCAGAAGCATCCGCCTCCGCATCACCCACAATCCGCCACAAAGACTCCTCGCCGGAATCCTCGTCCGACACCGACACCTCCGCCCCGAAACGAACCACATCACCGGACAAAGATGACACATCAATCACCTCCGCGCGTCCCAGCAAAGACTCCAGTTCGCGAATCCGTCCCTCCACAAACGACTGCTTCTCGCGCGCCGCATGATACTCCGCGTTCTCCGACAGGTCGCCGTGCGCCCGCGCCGCCGCGATCGCGTCAATCAGCTCGCCGCGCGTCACCGTCTTCAGCTCGCGCAACTCCAGACGGAGACGCTCGTAGCCCTCCTTCGTGATCGGTACTCTCTGCATCAGTCCTTTTCCCCGGCAGGCTCCCCGTCACTAAAATAATCCTGCAAGGAACAAACTTCAAGCGGCGCCGTTTTAGCCGCCCGCATCGCCCGCACCAGCGCCCGTCCCGCCCGCAAAGTCGTGAAACACGGAATCCCCCGCGCGCACGCCAGCGACCGTATCGAATCACTGTCGCCCCGCGCCCGCCGACCCGACGGCGTGTTCAATACCAGCGCCACATCCCCCGAAAGCATCCTGTCCATCACATGCGGACGGCGACCCTCATACACCTTCGGCACCACCTCAACCTCAAGGCCGCACGACTCAAAATGTCCCGCCGTCCCCGATGTCGCCAATAACGAAAAGCCGAGAGACGCGAACTCGCGCGCCAGTTCGGTCGCCTCCGCGCGGTCGGCATGATTCACCGATATAAAAGCCCCGCCGCCCCCGGGCAGCGGCAGCCCCAAAGCCAGTTGCGCCTTCCAGAACGCCGACGCGAAATCCCGGTCAATCCCCATCACCTCGCCCGTTGAACGCATCTCGGGACCAAGCATCGCGTCCGCGCCCTCAAAGCGGTCAAACGGAAATATCGCCTCCTTCACCGCGTGAAACGGCGGCAGAACACGCGCGGGCAGACCAAGGTCGTCAAGCGTCTCGCCGAGTATCAGACGAGTCGCGTAACGCGCCAGAGGAAGCCCCAGCGCCTTCGTCAGAAACGGCACCGTACGCGACGCCCGCGGATTCACCTCAAGCACATAAATCTCGTCGCCGCGACACGCGAACTGAACATTAAATAAACCCACAACACCCAAAGCCTCGCCGATCCGCCGGCTCTGCTCATGAATCTCGTCAATCACCGAAGACTCAAGACTGTCATGCGGAAACGAACTCGCCGAATCCCCCGAATGCACGCCCGCCTCCTCAACATGCTCCATCGCGCCGGCGACCCAGGCGCGGCGTCCGTCGCAGAGCGCGTCGACATCAACCTCAATCGCGTCCGCGATATACGAGTCAATCAGAACCGGATGCTCGCCGCTCACCTCAACCGCGGAATCAATCCACGACACCAGTTCGTCCTCGTTCTCAACGCGGCGCATCGCGCGTCCGCCAAGCACATACGACGGACGCAGCAGCACCGGATACCCGACACGCCGCGCCTCGCGCACAGCCTCCTCCGTCGCGCGCGCGACGCCGCCCTCAGGCTGACGCAGATTCAGACTCTTCAGCAGAGCATGAAAGCGGTCTCTGTCCTCGGCGATGTCGATCACCTCGGCGGATGTGCCGAGAACAGGCAGTCCCGCCGCCTCAAGCGCGCGCGCGATGCGAAGCGGCGTCTGTCCGCCGAACTGCGCCAGCGCGCCGAGCAGTTCGCCGCGCGACGACTCGCGCCGCGCGATCTCAAGAACATGCTCCGCCGTCAGCGGCTCAAAATACAGCCTGTCCGCCGTGTCGTAGTCGGTGGAAACCGTCTCGGGATTGCAGTTCACCATGATCGCCTCAATGCCGAGCGCGCGCAGAGCCTGGACCGCATGCACACAGCAGTAGTCAAACTCAATGCCCTGTCCGATGCGGTTGGGGCCGCCGCCGAGAATCATCACCTTGCGGCGGTCGGAGACCTCGGCCTCGTCGGCGCCGGGCAGGGGGGCGGCGTCCCAGGCGGAATACAGATACGGGGTCTCGGACGGAAACTCCCCCGCCGATGTGTCAATGCGCCGATACGACGGATGCAGTCCGAGCGCGTGACGCCGGGCGCGCACTTCGTCCTCGGAGCGGCCGGCGAGCGCGGCGAGACGCGCGTCGGTGAAGCCGAGATGTTTCCATCGGCGCAGACGGGCGGCGTCTTCGGGCAGTCCCTCGGACGCGATCTCGCCTTCCGCGCGCACGATCTCCTCAAGACGCGCCACATGCCACGGGTCAAAACCCGAGTGCCGCGTGATCGTCTCCGGACGAATGCCGCGCCGCAGCGCCTCCGCCGCGAAGAGAAGACGCCCGGGAACAGGCCAGCCGAGAAAACGCGTCGGCTCAAAATGCTGCCGCGACCCGCCGCCGGGAAGACCGGGCGACTCGAGACCGCGGAGTCCGATCTCAAGAGACGCGTACGCCTTCTGCAGCGCCTCGGGAAAGGTGCCGCCGACCGACATCGCCTCGCCCACCGATTTCATGGAAGAGGTCAGCAGCGCCTCGGCGCCGTGAAACTTTTCAAAGTCAAAGCGCGGTGTCTTGACGACCACCCAGTCCAGCGCGGGTTCAAACGACGCCGGTCCCGTGCCGCTGACTTCGTTCCGAATTTCGTCCAGGGTGTAGCCGACCGCGAGCCGCGTCGCCACGCGCGCTATCGGAAAGCCCGTCGCCTTGGACGCCAGCGCCGACGACCGCGACACGCGCGGATTCATCTCAATAATGAGCATTTCGCCGTCGCGCGGATTGACCGCGAACTGCACATTGGAGCCGCCGGTCTCCACGCCGATGCGCCGCAGACATGCGATCGCGGCGTCGCGCATCTGCTGGTATTCCTTGTCGGTGAGGGTCATCGCGGGGGCGACGGTGACCGAGTCGCCGGTGTGGATTCCCATCGGATCAATGTTCTCAATGGAGCAGACGATGATGCAGTTGTCCCTGATGTCGCGGATGACCTCAAGTTCGTATTCCTTCCAGCCGATGACCGACTTTTCAACGAGCACGGTTCCGATCGGCGACGCCTCGCGGGCGCGCTGAAAGGCGGCGGGAAATTCTTCGCGGTTGTAGGCGACGCCGCCGCCGCGTCCGCCGAGCGTGAACGACGGACGCAGAATGACGGGCAGTCCGACTTCATCGAGCGCCGCCATCGCCTCTTCCAGTCCGGACGCGATCCGCGCCGGCGACGAGCGGATGCCGATTTCGGACATCGCCTGTCTGAAGAGTTCTCTGTCTTCGGCGCGGGCGATGGCGTCGGCGCGCGCGCCGATGAGTTCCACGCCGCGGCGCTCAAGGTGACCGTCGCGGTGGAGACGCATGGCGAGGTTGAGGGCGGTCTGTCCGCCCATGGTCGGCAGGAGGGCGTCGGGTTTTTCGCGCGCGATGACGCGTTCGGCGATTTCGGCGGTGAGCGGTTCTATGTAGGTGGCGTCGGCGAGTTCGGGGTCGGTCATCACCGTCGCCGGATTGGAGTTGATGAGAACGACGCGGTAGCCCTCCTCTTTGAGGGTGCGGCAGGCCTGGACGCCGGAGTAGTCAAACTCGCAGGCCTGTCCGATGACGATCGGCCCCGCGCCGAGGACGAGGATGGTCTCAATGTCTGTGCGCTTCGGCATCAGTCGTCAGTCTCTTTAATCGCGACGATGGACGGCGCCGGGAAGGCGCGCGGAAATGTCGCCGGTCCCATGCCAGGGACGGGGACGAGGACGAGTTCAATGTCGGCACGTTTCGGCATCAGTCGTCAATTGCTCCGGTTGCAACGACAAACGGCGGCGAGAAGGCGCGCGGAAATGTCGCCAGTCCCATGCCAGGGACGAGGACGAGGGCGGTTTCAATGTCGGCGCGCTTCGGCATCAGTCGTCAATTGCTCCGGTTGCAACGACAAACGGCGGCGCGAAGGCGCGCGGAAATGTCGCCGGTCCCATGCCAGGGACGGCGACGAGGACGAGTTCAATGTCAGCGCGTTTCGGCATCAGTCGTCAGTCTCTTTGATTGCGACGACGGACGGCGCCGGGAAGGCGCGCGAAGGGGTCGCGGGTTCCGCGCCGGGGACGGCGACGAGGACGAGTTCAATGTCGGCGCGCTTCGGCATGGTCGTCAGTCGTTCTGATTGCGACGGCGGACGGCGCCGAGAAAGCGCGCGAAAAGATTGTGCGCGTCGTGCGGGCCGGGCGAGGCTTCAGGATGAAACTGCACCGAAAAAACCGGACGGTCGCGCACCGCCAGGCCCTCGTTGCTGCCGTCAAAAAGACTCGCGTGGCTCGCGAAGACGCCGTCGGGCATTTTGTTTTCGGTTTGCAGGCAGAAGTTGTGGTTCTGGCTCGTGATGGCGACCTGTCCGCTCGCGTGTTCCAGGACGGGGTGGTTGGCGCCGTGGTGTCCGAAAGGCATTTTGTAGGTGTCAATGCCGAGGGCGCGTCCGAGGATCTGGTGTCCGAGGCAGATGCCGAAGATCGGCAGGGCGGGACTTTCGCTCATGATCCGGCGGAGAGTCTGCTCGGCGTATCTGCCGGTGGCGGCGGGGTCGCCGGGTCCGTTGGAGAGGAAAAGTCCGTCAGGCTCGCGGGCGAGGATCTGCTCGGCGTCCGCGGCGGCGGGGACGACAGTCACGCGCGCGCCGAGGTCGGCAAGGTGACGCAGAATGTTGCGCTTGACGCCGAAATCAACAGCGACAATATGACGGTCGGGACTTTTAACAGCGGCGCTGTCGGAGCGCCAGAGTTTCTCAGACCAGTCGTACGCCTCGCGGCAGGAAACATCGGCGGCGAGGTCGGCGCCTTTCAGTCCGTTCCAGGCGCGGAGTTCTTCCAGGGCTTCGTCAATGTTGATGTCCGCGAGTCCTTCGGGCTGGTGGACAAGCATCGCGCGCGGCGAGCCGCGGTCGCGGATGCGCCGCGTGAGAGTGCGGGTGTCTATGTTCGCGATGGCGGGAGTGTCGTGCTCGCGGAGCCAGTCGTTGAAGTTCTGCCGTGCGCGCCAGTTGGAGGGCTGCGGCGGCGGCAGCCTGGTGACGACTCCGCGGGCGAAGACGCCGCGCGACTCGAGGTCTTCGGGGTTGACGCCGGTGTTTCCGATCTGCGGAAAGGTGAAGGTGATGATCTGGTCGGCGTAGGAGGGGTCGGTGAGGATTTCCTGGTAGCCGGAGTGGGCGGTGTTGAAGCAGAGTTCGCCGAGGCGGCGGCCGTGCGCTCCGAAGCCGGCGCCGGTGATCGCGGTGCCGTCTTCCAGGAGGAGGAGGGCGTTTTGTCCGCCGTGGTGCGGGGTCTGGGTTTGTGCGCCGGAGCGTTTCATTGGCGGGGCTGTACGGACTGCGGGACTGCGGGACTGCCGGCTTCGGGGGAGGGATTCAGTTGCCGAGTTTCGCGCGTGTGAGTTCGCTTGCTTTTTTCATATCCACCTGTCCGGCGTATTGTTCGCGGAGTCCGGCCATGACGCGTCCGATGTCTTTGAGGGTTTCGGCGTTGACTTCGCGGATGATTTCGTCAATGACGGTGTTGAGGGTGTTGTCGTCGAGTTCCTGCGGGAGGAAGCGCTGAAGGACTTTGATTTCCTGGTCTTCGCGCAGCGCGAGGTCTTCGCGTTTTGCGTCGCGGTAGGTCTGCGCGGATTCGCGGCGTTGTTCGACCATTTTACGGAGGAGCAGGATATTTTCCTGCGGTGTGACCTGTTTGTCTTTGGTTCTGGCGCTGGCTTCGAGGTCGCGGACGGCGGCGAGGGCGAGGCGCAGCGCGGCGAGGGCGGTGGTGTCTTTTTCGCGCATAGCGGTGGCGAGTGCGGAGGCGAGTTGATCTTTGAGCATTGTCTGGCCTTTGGGGTTTTGTGGATGTCTGGGAGCATACAGGATTTTGCGGGATTATGCTGGTATTGGGGCTGTGGAAACGGCGCCGAAATTTCAGGCATTAATCAGGGGACAGGCAAAGAACAGCCTCTGGCATTAGCGGACACTTTAATTAGGAGACAGACGAAGTGCTGTATTTGGCATTAGTGGGAGTT
>JALCBB010000099.1 GCA_028066985.1 Alphaproteobacteria bacterium | reverse complement strand
CCTCCTCCGCTTCCGGTCTGGTGGAGACGCCGCCACGATGCACATGTCGGGTCTAGCACCTATCCCAAAGCGGGGTAGTTCCGCCTATTTCCTGTGAGGGTATTCTATTCAGCAGAAGGCCCGACAGGGGCCGCCCGCTTTGGGTTGTAGGTGCTAGTATTGAGAATACTACGCGCCGTTGCCGGATGCAAGCGGCGGGGAGACAATTAAAAAGAGACAATAAAGGGCGGTCTGTGGCATTGGCGGGAGTTTGACTTAGACATTCACGGTGCCGGCTCAAGCGAACAACACCCGCATGTTTCACGCGAAACATCCCCCCGCCCCGA
The DNA here is from genome assembly GCA_028066985.1 of Alphaproteobacteria bacterium. Classification (GTDB taxonomy): domain Bacteria; phylum Pseudomonadota; class Alphaproteobacteria; order JALCBB01; family JALCBB01; genus JALCBB01. Next base: position 6,287 of record JALCBB010000099.1, on the reverse strand, counting down.
CTTGAAAACGCGGACGCCCGTCCCTACTTAACTTTTGAAAAAAACGGAGTCGGAGGCGCCCCCTTCCTGTATCTTCCGCCTCCCTTGTTTAGAATGATTCTCAAAATGTTTCGCGCGAAACATTAAGACCGCCCCGGATGTTTCGCGCGAAACATCGACCCGCCACCCCCCCCCTCTGCCAGATCAAAAAAAGGTGTTTTTTTAATGTTTCGCGCGAACCGCAGGTCGCCAAACATTAACCCCGCAGCCAATTGTTTCGCGTGAAACATTGGACAGACGACGAATGGGGGGCAGAGGAATATGTTTCTCGTGAACCGAAGGTCGCCAAACATTGGACAAATTAAGGGGTCATTAATGTTTCGCGTGAAACATTGGACGGACAGCCGCCCCGCACCCGTCGCCGCTCACAGAAGGTGAGCGCGCTTCTCCAGCGCGGAGGCCGTCCCCGCAAGCCCCTCATTTCTGAAAACCGAGAGAAACTCCTCAACACTGTAAGAAGGACTCTTCAAACGATTTCGAATTCCCCGGATCACTTCACAAAAGAGAGCAGCATCCCGATCCAGCCGGTTCATCAGAAATGTGTCAGGGGTCTGAGCCTCTATCTGATAACGAGCCAGATATTCACCGGGAAAGTCGCTCATATTTCTTGTGACGATTATGTCGCACCGCCCGGTGATGGCGGCGGCGAGCACATGTCTGTCATCGGGATCCGGCAGATTTAATTCCGGGATGAGGCTTTCGTATCCGGTTATCAGGCTGTCGGGCGAAGACCGGATAATTCTGTTCCGAGTTCGCTCCAGTTTTTCGGGCGTCATGCGCGGATTGTTTCTGAGGAGCGCGCGCGTCCACTCCTGATGGATTTCATCCGTCCATCTTCCCCGAAAGACGCCGGAGATGGAGAGGTTCAAGCAGATGTCTCGTACAAAATAAGAATACAGGACATTCGCGTCAAGCAGGGCGGTGCATCTGGTCATTCACCCGTATACCCCAGACCCCACTCCTGCGTTTCGCGGGTGAGTTCTTCCAGGTTTCTCAGCCGTTCTTTGTAGTCCATGAGGTCTTCGGTGCGGATGCGCCGCTCGCCGTCCGCTTCGTAGGACGGGAGAGCCTCGTTATCCAGGATCTTGAGAAGGAAAGAATGCGACATGCCGAGAATCTCGGCGGCCTGGACGGTCGAAAATCCAGTGTCCTTCGGAGCGGGTGAAAGCATTGCGAAATTCCCTCTTTAGGCAGGTCGTGAGCATATTATACAAGACGGGGATATCAGACGCAACAGGATTTTTACGCGCCGATGACTTGAAAACGCGGACGCCCGTCCCTGTATAACTTTTGAAAAAGGCGGAGTCGGAGGCGCCTCCTTCCCGCGTCTTCTGCTACTGGCCTCCCCTGCCGCCGACCCTGCCGCCGATGTTTCGCGCGAACCGCAGGTCGCCAAACATTAAGACCACCCCCGATGTTTCGCGCGAAACAATTAGACAAATAATGGTGTCAAAAAAATAATTGTCTTTTTATTTTAATTTTTTTGCGGGCGGCGCCCGCAGGCATCAGTGGGTGCTGCTCGCTTGAGCCAACATCATGGCTAGTCTGAATTTAACTCTCACTAATGCCAGGGGTGGTGCTTCGTTTGTCTCTTTAATTAGAGGAGCGCAAAACAAGGCAGTCTAAGCCCGTCGTCGCCCGCAGACGATTGCAAACATCAATCGCATCACTCCGACTCAGATCCAAAAACTGCGCCCGCAAAATCATCGCCTCCCCGCGCAAAACCTCGCGCAACACAATCCGATTACCCCGCAAATCCTCCCCCGCCCCGCTCAACGCCAGACCCAACGCCGCCTCCGCCCGCTCACGCGTAGAAAACGCCCCGACCTGAATCCCCCAGCCTAAATTCGGCGCCGCCGCCAAATTCGGCGAAGCCAGATTCGGCGCAGCCAAATTCGGCGCAGCCAAAGCCGGCGCTGTCACCACCGCCGTCTCCGCCGTCACCGATTCCGTTTTCGACTCGTCCGAACTCGGCAAAGTCACCAGCGCCCCGTCACTGTCCGCCGTCTCCGTGACATCCGCGACATCATCCCGCGACCCCGCCCCCGGCACGCTCGCCCGCGCCTCCGACACGAGCGCCAGCGCCGCGCTTGCCTTCTCGCCGTCCGCCGCCGCCGCCGCCGCCCGCAACTCGGACTCCTGACGCAGCCGCGAAAACGCCGCCTCGGTCAGTCGCCGCGCATGAGCGTCGCGCAGGGCGCCGGTCTGTCCGCCGAAGACCACCGTTATCAGGCGCACGCCGCCGCGCTCCGTAGACGCCGCAATGTTGAAACCCGACGCGCGAATGTAGCCGGTTTTCAGGCCGTCCGTGCCGGGCAGTTTGTCGAGCAGCCGGTTGTGACTGCGATACACGCGTCCGCCCCAGCGAAAACTTTTCGTCGCGAAGTAGTGATAGTGCGCGCCGTGATCGTACAGCAGGGCTTGCGACAGCCGCGCCATGTCGTGCGCCGTGGACAACTGCCCGCGGTTCGGCAGTCCTGACGCGTTGCGGAAACTTGTTGACTTCATTCCCAGGTCGCGTGCGCGGGAGGTCATCATTTTTGCGAATTCTATTTCGGTGCCGCCGAGTCGTTCGGCGAGCACGACGGCGACGTCGTTCGCGGACTTTGTGACCAGCGCGTAGATCGCGTCTTCGACGGCGATGCTTGTGCCGGCGCCGAGTCCGAGTTTTGACGGAGTCATCCCCGCCGCCCGCCGCGACACTTTGAGTTTGTCGTTGAGCGAGAGTTCGCCGCGTTCCAGTGCGTCGAAGGTCATGTAGAGCGTCATCATTTTTGTCAGCGACGCCGGATAGTTTTTGGTGTCGGCGTTCACCGCGTGCAGTACGCGTCCGCTCTCGGCTTCGATCACGATTGACGCGTATCGCGCTTCTGCGGTTTCGGCTGACAGCGCGACCGACACCACCGCCGCCAGCGCGACCGTCAGCGACAGGACACCCGCCCGCGCGATCGACAAAAACGGCGCCGCGTTCGTGACCGACAACACCGCCGCCTTCGCGATCGACAAAAACGGCGCCGCCCGCACGGCCGACGACGACAGGACACCCGCCCGCGCGATCGACAAAAACGGCGCCGCCAGCGCGACCGTCAGCGACAGGACACCCGCCCGCGCTCCGCGGACGCGCTTTGTCCTCTCCTTATTAACGTGTCTGCAGGGACTTTCTCCCGCCCCGCGCCGTGCCAGTTTCATAGTTCCCCGCACTGATTAATCCGGCGAATTCGGGGCATTATTCCCCGATTCGCAGTCTAATACAAATAAGCGAAAGCGGCGGATTACACAAGCCTCCGCCCTGCCCGCCGAATAAGGCGTTGATTTTATTGAAAAATATGGACGACAGCCCCGCCCGCCTTTATTTTTCCGTCTGGAAATTTGCCCGCCGTGCCGCTAGAATGACCGCCGCAGGATCATGAAACGAATCGCTCGAATCGTCTCAGTCGCGGAGACTGCCTCGGAGACCGCCCCGCCGCCGGTGAAGGACCGCATGCCTTCCTTCGTGATTGTCGCGGTCGGCAAGACGGAGCCTGCCGAGCCGCCGCTCTACAGGATCATTCTGCTGAACGACGACTTCACGCCGATGTCGTTCGTGGTGGACATCCTCCGCCGTCTCTTTCACAAGTCGTCTGACGAGGCGACCGAGATCATGCTCAAGGTGCATTACAGCGGCTCCGCCGAATGTGGAACTTTCACGCGCGAGGTTGCCGAGACGAAGGCGCAGCAGGTTGAGGAGAGCGCGCGCCAGAATTCGCATCCGCTGCGCTGTCGGATAGAGCGCGACGGCGAGCGCGACGGCGAGCGCGGCTGAGGCGGCGGCGATGCTCTCGGCGAATCTCCGCGGCACACTGGAGCGCGCGCAGCGCCGCGCCGGCGAGCGGCGTCACGAATTGACGACGACCGAGCATCTGCTTCTCGCTCTCACCGAGGACGCCGACGCCGCCGGCATCATGACCGCGTGCAATGTTGATCTGCAACTTCTGCAGGCGGAACTTGCCGAGTTTCTGGATCAGGGTGTCGTTTCTCTCGCGGACGCGGCGCCTGCGGGCGAGGCTGGTTTCACGATTGCGTTTCGGCGTGTGATTGAGCGGGCGGCTTTGCAGGCGCGCGGCGGCGAGCATCTGCAGATTTCGGGCGCGCATATTCTGGTCGCGCTGATGGCCGAGGAGGAGAGTCACGCTGTTTATCTTCTTGAGAAGCAGGATTTCACGCGTCTGGACGCGGTGAATCATCTCGCGCACGGCACGGGCAAGCATGACGGCGACCTTGCCGACGGTTCCGAGGTCGGCGGCGAGACGATTGTGCGCCGCCGCCGCGAGCATAACAATGCCGAGGCTTTGCGCGGCCTGAAGGTTCTCAACGAGTTCTGCGTTGATCTTAACGCCCGCGCGCGCAACGGACACATTGACCCTCTCATCGGCCGCGAGAGCGAACTCAAGCGGATGTCGCAGATACTCTGCCGGCGTAATAAGAACAATCCGCTGCTTGTGGGCGACCCCGGCGTCGGCAAGACGGCGCTTGTTGAGGGACTCGCGCAGCGTGTCGTTGACGGACGCGCCCCCGAGGCGTTGTCGCATGCGCAGGTCTGGGCGCTTGACATGGGCGCGCTGATTGCCGGCACGCGTTACCGCGGCGACTTTGAGGAGCGCATTAAGAGTGTGCTTGACGCGCTGGTGCGTCTGCCGTTTCCGGTGCTGTTTATTGACGAGATTCACACGGTTGTGCATGCGGGCGCGACGGCGGGCGGCACGATGGACGCCTCCAATCTGTTGAAGCCGGCGCTGCGCGAGGGCAGACTGCGCTGTATCGGCTCCACGACCTACCGCGAGTATCGCGCGCATCTGGAGAAAGACCGCGCCTTTCTGCGCCGTTTTGAGAAGATTGATGTCGCCGAGCCGGATCAGGATGTGGCGGTGAAGATTCTGAGCGGTTTGCGCGATCGTTATGAGAAACATCATCGGGTGCGTTATACGCGCGAGGCTTTGCGGGGCGCGGTTTCGCTGTCGGCGCGTTTTCTGCATGATCGCCGACTGCCTGACAAGGCTGTTGATGTGATTGACGAGGCGGGCGCGGCGCAGAAGGCGCGTCTGACGGGACGCGCGCGCAAGGTGATCGGCATTCGCGAGATTGAGGAGACGATAGCGCAGATTGCGCGCATTCCGACTCGCAATGTTTCGCAGGACGACCGTCAGGCGCTGCAGACTCTTGAGGAAGACCTCAAGCGTCTTGTTTTCGGACAGGACGAGGCGATAAGCAATTTGTCGGGCGCGGTGCGTTTGTCGCGGGCGGGATTGCGGGCTGGAGATCGTCCGGTGGGCAGTTACTTGTTTTCCGGACCGACGGGTGTCGGCAAGACGGAGACGGCGCGGCAATTGGCGGCGACATTGGGGGTGCCGCTGCATCGGTTTGACATGTCCGAGTATATGGAGCGTCATTCGGTGAGTCGTTTGATTGGCGCGCCGCCTGGGTATGTGGGTTTTGACCAGGGCGGTTTGCTGACGGACACGGTTGACAAGGATCCGTACTGCGTTCTTTTGCTGGACGAGATTGAGAAGGCGCATCCCGACATTTTCAACTTGCTTTTGCAGGTGATGGACTACGGCAAACTGACCGACCACAACGGCGGCACGGTGGATTTCCGCAATGTGGTTTTGATTCTGACGACGAATGCGGGTGCTGTTGAGCAGGCGCGCGAGGCGGTGGGTTTTGCGCGGGGGCGGCGCGAGGGTGAAGATGAGGCGGCGGTGCGGGAGTTATTTCCGCCGGAGTTTCGCAATCGTCTGGATGCGACGGTGTATTTCAAGCCGTTGAGTCCGGAGACGATGCTTCGGATTGTGGACAAATTTGTTCTGGAACTGGAGCAGCGTCTGGGGGAGCGGAATGTGCGGATTCGGCTTGGGGGTGGTGCGCGTGCGTGGCTTGCGGAGCGTGGCTTTGACTCGGCGTATGGAGCGCGTCCGTTGTCTCGTTTGATGGAGGAGCAGATCAGCAAGCCGCTTGCGGACGCTTTGTTGTTTGGTGAACTGGCGACGAAGCATGGGGGTCGGGTTCATGTTTCGTTGCGTGGGGATGGCGAGGGTCTGGCGCTGGAGTATGAGCCTGCCAAAAAACCCGCCCCCGTCGCCGACAATTAAGGGACAACGAAGGTCAGCCTTTGGCATTCGCGGGCGTTTTTAATTAAGAGACAACGAAGCACTGTCCTTGGCATTAGTGGGAGTTGGACATAGACAGTCACAATGCTGGCTCAAGCGAGCGAT
>JALCBB010000098.1 GCA_028066985.1 Alphaproteobacteria bacterium | reverse complement strand
CGCCTTCGCGTTGAGCCGCGGACGAGCGCGCCGTTGTCGCTGCATGTCGCGGCGCTCGTCGCGATGGTCTCCGGCTTCGCCGTGAATGACGACAAGGATACACGCCGATGACGCGCCTTCGTGTTGAGCCGCGGACGAGCGCGCCGTTGTCGTCGCATGTCGCGGCGCTCGTCGCGATGGTCTCCGGCTTCGCCGCGAATGACGACAAGGACACACGCCGATGACGCGCCTTCGCGTTGAGCCGCGGACATCCGCGCCGCTGTCGCTGCATGTCGCGGCGTTCGCGGTGCCGGTCGCGGCGACGGCGCTGCTGGGAAGCCTGGTGTTTCTGTCGTTTTCCATTTCGCCGCTCGCCGGACTCCACGCGTTCTTCGTGGCGCCCGTGTCGTCGGCGCACGGACTGAGCGAACTCCTGGTGAAGGCGGCGCCGCTGACTCTCATCGGCTGCGGACTGGCGCTGGCGTTCCGCTCAAACACCTGGAACATCGGCGCCGAAGGACAATTCACGCTCGGCGCGATCGCGGGCTGCGGCGTCGCCCTGTTCGCGCCCTGGCAGGACTCGGCGCTGATGCTGCCGGCGATGATCCTGGCGGCGCTGGCGGCGGGCGCGTTCTGGGCGGGAATCGTGGCGTGGCTGCGGACGCGTTTCGCGGCGAACGAGATTTTGTCCAGTCTGATGCTGGTGTATGTGGCGCAGTTTCTGCTGCTGTGGCTGGTGCAGGGTCCCTGGCGCGATCCGGACGGCTTCAACTTTCCCGAGACGCGTCTCCTGCAGGACGCGGCGACGCTCTCGCCTCTGCTGCCGGGAACGCGGCTTCATTCGGGAGTGTTGTTCGTGCTGCCGGCGGCGGTGTGTCTGTGGCTGATTCTGTATCGTTCTTTGTTCGGCTTTCAGCTGCGTGTCGTGGGAGCGGCGCCGCGCGCGGCGCGTTTCGCGGGATTTTCGCGCGCGCGGATCATCTGGCTGACTCTGTGTCTCGGCGGCGCGCTCGCCGGGCTTGCCGGAACGCTTGAGGTGAGCGGCGTGATCGGACAACTCGTGCCGCGCATTTCGCCCGGTTACGGCTTCACGGCGATCATCGTGGCGTTTCTGGGCGGACTGCATCCGCTCGGAGTCGTGGCGGCGGCGTTACTGGTGGCGCTGACCTATCTCGGCGCGGAGACGGCGCAGATTCTGCTCGGACTTCCGCATGCGGCGGCGGGGATATTTCAGGGCTTGCTTTTGTTCACGGTTCTGGGCGGCGGTTTTCTGCGGAGGTATCGCGTCCGCGTGATTCCGCGCGCGGAGACGGCGACGGCGGGGACGGCGGGGACGACAAAAACGGCGCCTTCACTGTCGTCACCGTCGTCAACAATAACGGGGACGACAAAAACGGCGCCTTCATTGTCGCCCTCGTCGTCAACAACAACGGCGCCTTCATTGTCGTCCTCGACAATAACAGAGACGACAAAAACGGCGGCGCCATTGTCGTCCTCGTCCTCATCATTGTCATCGACAACAACGGCGACGGAGACGGTGACGGGGAAGGTGACGACAAAAACGACGCCTTCATTGTCGTCCTCGTCATCGTCATCAACAACAGCAGGAACGACAAAAACGGTGACGAAAACGGAGACGGACGATGGCTGACCTGTCGCTTGTTCCGTTCATTCTGACGGTGAGCGCGGCGTCGCTGCCGTTGTTGCTCGCGGCGACGGGCGAACTGGTCGTGGAGCGTTCCGGCGTCCTCAATCTCGGACTTGAGGGAATGATGCTGGTCGGGGCGGTGTGCGGATTTATCGTGCAGGTTGAGTTCGGCGTGTCCGTGCTGTCGCTGGGGGCGGCGTGGGCGTCCGGAATGCTGATGGCGGGACTGTTCGGAATACTCGCGCTCGGACTGCGCACGAATCAGGTCGCGACAGGACTGGCGCTGACAATATTCGGCACCGGCCTTTCGGCGCTGGCGGGCGCCGACTATGTCGGACGCACGGTGGAGCCGTTGTCGCGTCTTGGCTTTCCCGGCGCGGATCGTTTCGGCTGGCTGGGGGTGTTCGAGCAGACTTTTCTGTTCTGGTTCGCGGTGGTGATGCTGCTGTTGGTGCATGTATTTCTGTTCAGGACTCGTCCGGGGCTGGTGTTGCGGGCGGTGGGGGAGTCGCATGACGCGGCGCATGCGCTCGGCTATGGAGTGGTGCGGTGGCGTTTCGGGGCGTTGTTGTTTGGCGGGGGGATGTCTGGTTTAGCGGGGGCGTATATTTCTTTGTCGTACACTCCGTTGTGGTCGGAGGGTTTGACGGCGGGACGCGGCTGGATCGCGCTGGCTCTTGTGGTGTTCGCGGCGTGGGTGCCGTGGCGTTTGCTGCTGGGGACTTTGTTGTTCGGGGCGATATCGGTGCTTGAGTTGTACGGGCAGGGTTTAGGGATTGGGGTGGCTCCGCATTTTCTGGCGATGCTGCCGTATCTGGCGACGGTGGCGGCGCTGGCGTTGATATCCGGCTCTGTGTCCGGCCGCCGTCGACGTCTGGAGGCGCCTGGTTCTCTGGCGCGTCCATTTTCCCCGCCCGGCTGAAGCAGACGAAGCGCGATCTCCGGCATTAGCGGGAGTTTGACTAAGACATTCACGATGTTGGCTCAAGCGAGCGATGCCAGCAGATGGGTGCGGGCTAGCCCGCAAAAAAAATTAAAAAATAATAAGAAAACATTTTATTTAATGACACCATTAATTGTCTATGTTAATAAGAGAAGAATTTATTTAATTTGACCCCTTAAACAGTCCAATTAATCTTTAATTTATTTTTTTGCAGGCAGCGCCTGCGGGCATCAGTTGGCGCGGTTCACTTGAGCGGCTGCTTTAAGAGTCTGAAATTCACGCTCACTAATGCCAAATATCGCACTTCATTGTCTCATGACTAAAGCACCCGCTAATGCCAGAGGCCGCGCTTCGTCTGTCTCCTGAATTGTTGAAAAACTGTTAATAAACTTGTCAGAAATCTGTGAAAAACCTGTCGGAAAAATCGGCGGCGCCGTCTCCGTTAATTATCCCCCGGGGCCGACGACAACTCGCGCATCCGACCCAGAACATCAACTCCAATCTGATCATACACATCCAGCAAATCCACCAGCACCCAGTTCTCCCGTATCAGTCCGCCCTCGCAGCGCCAGAAGTCCAGACTCCGCATCGTCACCTCGCGTCCCGCGGGAGCAATCCCCAGCCAGCCGTCGCCCGTTATCGTCGCCGACATCCCGGGCCACTTCGTATAACCGACATAATCACCGTCGCCGAACAAATTTCCGCGCCCCGACGAAAATCCGCGCCTGTCCGGCATCCCGCGCAGAAACGGCGCCTGATGCCAGCGCCGGAATCCGTCTATCCCGCGGCATGTCCCGATCCCCGACGGACCATACCAGGACATCCGCGGATGCCAGTACTCGCCGAGCCGCATCGCCTCGACACCGCCCTCCGCATAACAGCCGAGCGCGTCCAGCATCTCGCCCACCAGAACGCAGGACGCCCGCGAACGCTCCGCGTCATACGGACCCGGCACCAGTCCGTCGCAGGTCGCGGGACCGGGAACATGCCACTCCCGCCCCAGGGTCGCCGACATCGGCCACGAGCCGGACTGCATCATCAACTCGGGCAGATCCCACAACGCCTGCATCTCCACAATCCGCTCGTCTTCCATGCGGAAAAATTCGTGGAAGCGCAGGGAGGCCTGGTGTCCCGTCGGCGGAATGTCCAGGAACGGACGCGCGAAAACGCCCGTGTAGCAGCCGCACGAGCCGACCCACTGCGCGCCGTCGGGGCCGGGTCCCGCTATCAGTATGGTCTGCCGCCGCTCGAGGTCGGGAAACGCCGCCGACAGCGGAGACAGCGCCGCGCCGAAGTAGCCCTCCGCGCCATCCATTGTTTCGAATGGAAACGACAGCCGCATCGGCGCGCCGGCGGCGACGCAGTCTTTCAGGCGCGCGCGCGCGGTTTCGCTGTCGAAGTTGTAGAGCGCCGCGAAGAGGTCTGACAGCGCCGCTTTGTTCAGTGTCGGAACATCGGTCATCACACTCTCTTTTAATCATTAACGCCGCCGCCGTCAAAGTCCCGTAGAACAGCCCCCGGCATTAGTGGGAGTTAAATTCAGACTAGTCACGACAGCCGCTCAAGCGAACTGCACCAACTGATGCCCGCAGGCGCTGCCTGCAAAAAAATAAATTAAAGATTAATTGGACTATTTAAGGGGTCAAATTAAATAAATTCTTCTCTTATTAACATAGACAATTAATGGTGTCATTAAATAAAATGTTTTCTTATTATTTTTTAATTTTTTTTGCGGGCTAGCCCGCACCCGTCTGCTGGCATCGCTCGCTTGAGCCGGCACCGTGAATGTCTAAGTCAAACTCCCGCTAATGCCAGAGGCTTAACGCCGATTTAATTGACGCCGTGCCGGTCGTCTGTCCATTAATACGCCTCCCGCGATCGCCAGCGCACCGAATCCGCCAGAACCTGAACACTGAAAATCGTCACCGCTATACACAAACCAGGCAGCACAACCAGATGCGGCGCCACTCGCAAATATCCGCGTCCCTCCGCAAGCAAACTGCCCCAGCCAGGAGAATCCACAGGCAAACCTAAACCAAGAAAACCAAGCAACGACTCCACAAGCAAAGCAATCGCGAAAACCTGCCCGAATACCACCGCCAGCGGAACCAATAACGCAGGAAACATCTGCGACACCAGAAGACGCCACGACGACAAGCCAAGCCCGCGCGCCGCCTCATACCACGGCTCGCACGCGAAACCCTGGCACAATACACGCGCATACCGCATCACCCGCGGAAACTCGGGAACCGCAAGCGCGATCACCAGTCCCGCGACACCCGGACCGCTCAGCGTCAGCAGCGCAAGCGCAAGAACCAGCGGCGGCAAGGTCAACAGCGCGTCCGCGAACCGCATCAGAATCACATCAAGAAACCTGCTCGTCGCCGCAAGCGCTCCGAAAACAGCGCCGGGAATCACCGCCAGCAGCGCCGCCCCGAACGCCAGCAAAAGCGAATTCGGCGCCGCCACACAAAGTCGCGCCGCGAAATTACGGCCCAGCGCGTCCGTGCCGAGCCAGAGCCGCGGCGCGTCTCCGCCGAACGGAGAAAGAAGCCGCCGCGCAGGATCCAGCCGAAGACCAGAATCAAGCCAGCCAGGAAAAAAATGCGCGGACAGCGGAACCAGCACCACAAACCCCAAAGCCCCGACAGCGCCGGCAATCAGAACACTCCAGGCGCGTCCCCGAAAACGAAAAACCGCGCCAGCCATCTCAGGACGAAGTCCGCGCTCCATGCCGCAGCCGCGGATCGGCGACGGCGACAAGAATGTCAATCACAAGATTCAGCACAATCACAGCCGCCGCGAGCAAAAGCACGACTCCCTGCACGACAGGATAATCCCGATTGAGCGCCGCCGACGCCACAAGGCGTCCGACGCCGGGCAGGTGAAAAACGCTCTCCGTGACCACCACGCCGCCGAGCAGCGTGGCGAGCGAAAGTCCGGCGGCGGTCAGAAGCGCGGGCAGCGCCGCGCGAAGCCGGTGATGCACGAGAATACGCAGTCCGGACTCGCCGCGCGCGCGGGCGGCGTCCAGAAAGGCGAGGCCGGCCAGAAAAAACGGACGCGCAAGCCTCAGAATCAGCGCCGCCTGCACAAGCGCGAGCGAAACCGCGGGCAGAGCAAGATGGTGAAGCGCGGCGGCGGGCGAGGGACGGGTCGGCCATCCCTGGGCGGGGAACCAGTCGAGGGCGAGGGCGAGTCCCCAGACAAGCGCATAGCCCCAGATGAAAACAGGAACAGCAAGCACGGCGGCGGCGATGACCGAGGGCGCGGCGCTGTTGTTTCCGGTGGCGAGCAGGAGCGGCAGCGCGAGAACGATGGAAAGAACAAAGGCGAGCGCGGCGAGAGAAAGAGTGGCTGGGAGTCTTTGCGCGATGAGATCCGAGACTTTGTGTCCGGAGGCGAGCGAGTTTCCGAGGTTGAGTTGCGCGACCTGCGCTGTCCATCTGGCGAGCTGGATGTGGAGGGGCTGATCGAGTCCGAGGTTCTGGTTGATCTGCTGGATTTGTCGCGGCGTGGCGTTTTCGCCGATGAGTGCGGAGGCGGGGTCGCCGGGGGCGAGTCTGAGGAGGGCGAAGACGATGGCGGCGGCGAGCAGCGCGGTTACGGGGAGCGCGGCGAGTCTGTGGAGAATGAAGCGCGTCATGATTTCAGTGTAGCGTTTTCAGGAGCGAATTTCTTTAGTGACGGTGAATGCTTTAATCAGGAGACAGACGAAGTGCGGCCTCTGGCATTAGAGGGAGTTAATTTCAGACTCTTACGGCAGCCGCTCAAGCGAACTGCACCAACTGATGCCCGCAGGCGCTGCCTGCAAAAAATTAAAATAAAAAAGAAATTAACTTAATGATTATCACCCCATTAATTGTCTAACTAGTAACAGAACAAATCACTTTTTAACACATTAATTGTCTATTATTTAATTGACATCATTATTTATCTGGTTAATAAGAAAGCGATTTATTTAATTGACCCCCTAAACAGTCAAATTAATTTAATCTTTAATTTATTTTTTGCAGGCAGCGTCTGCGGGCATCAGTTGGCATCGCTCGCTTGAGCCGGCACCGTGAATGTCTTAGTC
>JALCBB010000007.1 GCA_028066985.1 Alphaproteobacteria bacterium | reverse complement strand
GCTCGCTTGAGCCAGCATCGTGAATGTCTTAGTCAAACTCCCACTAATGCCAAAGGGCGCACTTCGTTTGTCTCTTAAATTATTAAAGGGTCAGCCCTCGCCGCCGCCAGGCTCCAGAAGATTCAGATTCCGGAGTTTGCGGTAAAGCGTGGAACGATCCATCCCGATCTCGCTCGCAACCTGCGCAATCCGTCCGTCATGACGCCGGATCTGCAAAGACAAATACTCCCGCTCAAAACTCTCCCGCGCCTCCCGCAATGTCAAACGCAGAAAATTCGCCCCCACCCCAGACTCGCCGCGCATCGTCGTCGCGCCGCGAATCTCAGGCGGCAAAGCCTCCCCCCCTAACTCCGCGTCCGCGCCCCCCGGCGACATAATCAGCAAACCGTCAATCACATTCCGCAACTGACGCACATTCCCGGGCCAGTCGTAATTCTGCATCTGCGAAAGCGTCTCCGAACCAAGCCGCCGCGGCGCAAGACCAAGAATGTCCGCCGCGCGGCGCAGAAAATGATCGCAAAGCGCCGGAATGTCCTCGCGCCGCCGCGACAACGCCGGCACCCGCAAATGAACCGTATTCAAACGGTAAAACAACTCCTCGCGAAAACGATTCTGCGCCACAAGCACTCCAAGATCATGAACCGAAGACGCTATCACACGAACATCAACCTCCAACGGAGTCGCGCCGCCAAGCCGGTGAAAACGCTGCTCCTGCAAAAGTCGCAGCAACTTGCCCTGCGTCTCAAGCGGCATGTCGCCGACTTCATCAAGGAGCAGCGTCCCGCCGTGCGCCTGCTCGAACACGCCCGCCGCCGGAGGGCCGGCCGCGCCGCCCTCCGTGCCGAACAACTCGGCCTCAATCCGCTCGGGATGCAGCAACGCGCAATTCACCGCCAGAAACGGCGCCTCCGCGCGATTGGACAACTGATGCAACTGCCGCGCCGCGACCTCCTTGCCGACGCCCGGCGGTCCCGTAAACAAAACACGGCTGCCCGTCGGCGCGACCTTCTGCACACCGGCGCGCAACTCCTCAATGAGTTCGCTGTCGCCGATAAGTTCGGTCTCCTTGCCGGCGCGCAGCCTGAGTTCGCGATTCTCGCGCCGCAGATCACTCGCCTCAAGCGTGCGGCGAATCACATGCAGCAACTGGTCGCCGCCGAACGGCTTCTCAATAAAATCAGACGCGCCGAGTTTGATGGAACTCACCGCCGTCTCAATCGTGCCGTGTCCCGAAATGATGACGACCGGAATCCGCAGGTCGCGTCCCTGAAGATTTTCCAGGATGCGAAGTCCGCCCTGGGTGTCGCTGCCGAGCCAGATGTCAAGCAGCAGCAGCGCCGGACGGCGGCGCGCGACGGCGGCGAGCGCCTCCGGCTCGTCGCACGCCTCGCGCACGGCGAAACCGGCGTCTTCCAGGAGTCCGTGGAGTTCGCGGCGGACTTCGTGCTCGTCGTCAACGATGAGAATTTCGCGCACGGATCAGGTCTCCCCGGCGACGGCGACAGGCGTCTTCGGCAGGCGCAGCACGGCGACGGCGCCGCGGCGGTCTTCGCGTCCGCGCAGCGAGAGCGCGCCGCCGTGGTCTTCGGCGATCTTCTGGACAACGGCGAGTCCGAGACCGGAGCCGTCGCGCCGCGTGGTGACATAAGGCTGGAGCAGTTCCATCGCCGGAATCGCGGGCAGTCCGGCGCCGTTGTCTTCAATGACGAGGTAGTAGTTGCGGTCGTCCTGCCGCATTCTGAGGGCGACTTCGCCGGCGGGAGCATCGGCGTCGGCGGCGCGGCGCTCGTCAATCGCGAGGAGCGCGTTGCGCGCGAGATTGTGCAGCGCGCGGCGCAGTTGTCCGGAGTCGCCGATCCAGGGCGCGGAGAAAAATTCATCGCCGCGCGTCACGCTGACGGCGGCGGCGCGCGCGGGCGACTCGGCTTCGGCGGCGAGAATCTCGCGGACTTCCTCCATGATTTCGGCGAGGTCGGTCGCCTGTCGTTTAGGCTCGGGCATGCGCGCGAAACTGGAGAACTCGTCAACAAGGCGGCGAATCTCTCCGACCTGGCGGGTAATGGTGCCGACGCCGTCGCGGATGTTGCGCTGCATTTCTTCAAGCCGCGCGTCGGTGTCGTCGTTGTCGCCGACACCGCCGACATTGACGGCGCCGTTTTTGTCCCCCCTTTTATTGTCTCCGCCGACGCCGCCTCCCTCGGCGACTCGGGCGCTGCGGCGTTCCATCCGTTCGGCGGAAAGTTGAATCGGCGTGAGCGGATTTTTAATCTCGTGCGCGATGGCGCGCGCGACATCCGCCCAGGCGGCTTTGCGCTGGGCGGCGAGAGTCTCGGTGAGGTCGTCAAAGGTGACGACAAAACCCGACGGAACGCCGCCACCGTCGGCGCGGCTGTTTTCCAGACGCGCCGCCATCCGCACCTGAAAACTGCGCGCGCTCTCGCCGGTGGGCGGCAGAAATTCAATGCGCGCGGCGTGGATCCTGTCCGGCTCGGCGCGGGTGCGCGCGAAGAGGTCGCGGAGTTCGCGCGAGAAGGCGGCGAGGCGGCGTCCGAGAATGCGCTCGGGCGCGACGGCGAAAAAGTCGTGGGCGCGCTCGTTGAGCATCTGCACGCGGCCGTCGCGGTCAAGGGCGACGACTCCCGACGAGACGCCGGCGAGGGTGGTTTCAATGAAGTTGCGGCGTTCTTCAAGTTGTCGGTTGGCGGCGATGAGGTCTTCCTGCTGGCGGCGGACGGCACCCGACATTCGGTTGAAGGCGTCGGAGACGACGGTGAGTTCGCCCTCGCCCTCCTCCCTGACGACGCGCGCGGAGAGGTCGCCGTCCTGGAGGCGGGCGGCGGCGCGGATGAGCGCGGCGAGCGGACGATTCAGCCGGTTCGCAAACGCGATCCCGACCCACGACGCCGACAGCAGCAGCAGCAGCGACAGCACAACAAAAACCGCGGCGAAGGTGATGATGAAGGCGTTGCGTCTGCCCTCAAGCCGCTCGTATAACTGGACGGCGCTGGAGGTTTCCTGCATGTGTCCGAGGACCTGGGCGTCCACATTGCGCGAGACGAGGAGGTAGTATCTGCGCTCCTGATCGAGCGGGCCCTCGCCGGCGCCGAGGTAGCGCAGGCCGCGCACTCTGTCCTGGGTCTCGGTGTGGAGAATCACGACCTCGCCTTCGTCGGCGCGCGCGAGCGCCCAGTCGGAGATTTCGGGCGGCGCGGGCGCGGCGTCGTCGCTGACGACTTCGGCGATGACGCCGATCTCGCGAGTCGCGCCTTCGGTGAAGAAGACGGTCGCGCGGTTGAGTCTGAGGACGGAAATCTGCCGCTCCATGAGCAGGTGCATGGTGTCGGAGGTGAGTTCGCTGCCGATGCCGGCGCGGAGGAGTCCGTCGGACATGGAAACAAGATCGGCGGCGACGCCCTGACGGTGTTCGTCCAGATACGCGTTGGCGACGGCGAGCGAGGCGCCGAGGGCGGAGCGCACGCGGTCGCCGAGCCAGTCCTGGAGTCCGAGGATGACGACGAGCAGCGAGAAGACCGAGACGAGCAGAGTCGGGAAGGCGGTGACGAGTCCGAAGAGCGAGAGCAGTCTGAGATGGAGGCGGCGTCCGAGGGCGTCGCTGCGGCGCGCGCTCCAGAGGCCGACGATGTGCCGCAGGACGAGAGTCGCGAGCGCGAGCAGCAGCGCGAGATCAATCAGCAGGAGAATGAGGATGCTTTGCGGGGTGCTGAGCGAGGCGGCGCGTCCGGACATTGCGAGGAAGGTGAGGATGGTGCAGGCGCTGGCGAGGCCGGCGAGAAGCAGCGCGGGCAGGACGCCGCGGTAGCGCGCGCGGAGGTGTCCGGCGGCGAAGGTCTCGCGGTCGCGGGCGAGGAGTCTGGGTTTGGCGGCGGGCAGCGTGGACATTTGCGGACGGCTTGTATGGACAGAATGCGCCAATTGTCGCATAAACGCAACAAGGGGCGACGGCGCGATAACGGAGACAATAACGGCGGCGCCGTTGTTGTCCTTATTGTCTATAATTAAAGGTGTAATTAAGGTGTTGGCGGAGACGGTGACAATGACGGCGCCGCCATTGTCGTCCTTAATTAAGGAGACAATAACGGTGACGACAACGATGGCGCTGTTATTGTCCTTAATTAAAGCGTCAATTAAGGTGTTGACGAGGACGGGGACAGAAAAGGCGGCGCCGTTATTGTCCCTGATGTTATTGTCCTTAATTAATGCGTTAATTAAGGTGTTGACGATGACGGCGACAAAAACGGCGCCTTCATTGTCGTCCTCATCACATCGCTTGTATGACTTATGACTGACAACAGCGACAACAGACGGGCGGCGCTGATCCTCGCGGCAGGGTCAGGACAACGCTTTGACGCCAACGGCGCCAATAAAGTCTACGCGCAACTGCCCGACGGACGCACGCTCCTGCGCGCCGCGCTGGAAACTTGCCGCGCCGCGCCCGCCCTCGCACGCGCCGACATCCGCGCCGTCATCGCCGCCGGCGACAAAGACGCATACGCGTCCGCTGTCACGGGCCTCGGCCTCGGCGCGCCCGTCATCGGCGGCGCGACCCGCTCGGAGTCCGTCCGCAACGGACTTGAAACCCTGGCAAGCGACCCCCCTGACGAAATCCTCCTGCACGACGCCGCGCGTCCCTTCGCGTCTCCCGACCTGACCGAGCGCCTCTTCGCCGCCCTCGCCGAAGACAAAAACATCGCGGGAGTTTTCCCGACGCGCCCTCTCCACGACGCCGTTCACGAACTGAACGACGCCGGCGTTCTGCTGCGCTCCCTGCGCCGCGACACCCTCGCGCGCGCGCAGACGCCGCAGGTCTTTCGCTTCGCGCCTTTGCTGAAAGCGCACCGCGCCTCCGCCTCCGCGACAGACGACGACGCCGGCCTCGTCGCGGCGGCGGGCGGAAATGTAAAAGCGATCCCCGGCGAAGCGAACAATGTGAAGGTGACAACTCCGGACGACCTGCGCTTCGTTTCGTCCGCCGACAATCTGCGCGTCGGTTCGGGCTTTGATATGCACAGATTCGCGGACGAGACAGACGACTCCGCCGTGATTCGTCTCGGCGGCGTGGAGTTTGCGAGCCGCCGCGCGCTCCTCGGACATTCCGACGGCGATGTGATTCTGCACGCTCTGAGCGACGCGATCTACGGCGCGCTCGCGGACGCCGACATCGGCGCGCATTTTCCGTCCGCCGACCCGCGCTGGCGCGGCGCGGACTCGCGTCATTTTCTGCGCGACGCGTGCGAGCGATTGCGCGCGCGGGGCGGTCGTCTGATCAACGCGGATGTGACTTTCATCGGCGCCGAGCCGCGCCTGTCGGAACGGCGCGACGAGGTGCGCGCGTCTCTGTCCGCCGTGCTTGGTGTCGGAGCGGAGCGGGTGTCGTGCAAGGCGACGACCACCGACGGCATCGGCGCCCTCGGACGCGGCGAGGGCGTGGCGGCGAGCGCTCAGGTTCTTGTTGCGCTCGGCGGCCTTCGCGGGCAGACTGGTGACTGAGCGGCGGCGACATTCAAAGGACTTGCGGTGATGCGGGAGACAAACGAGGAGAATTCGGACGCGGCGGCGTCCGCGCGCGGAGTGATGCGACGGGTCGCGTCGCTCGGCGGGGTCGGAGATTTCGGCACGGCGCCCGGCACGGCGGCGTCTGTGGTGTGCTGGGTTCCGTGGTTTGTTGTAGGACTGGCGGGCTGGGAGTTTTTGCTGATTGTTGTGGTTGCGGTGAGTGTTCTGGGTTTCTGGGTTTGCCGTTCTCTTGAGCGCGCCGGATATTTCAAGACGGACATGGATCCGTCCTGGGTTGTGATTGACGAGGCTGCGGGTCTGGGGGTGGCGTTTATTCCGTTCGCGGCGGGCGGAGGCGCGGCGGCGGCGGTGCTGGCGCTGATATTTTTCAGACTGTTTGACATATACAAGCCGTTTCCGGTCGCGCGCGCGGAGCGTGTCGGGGGTTCGCGGGGTATTATGCTGGATGATCTGGTCGCGGGTTTGATGGCGGCGGCGGCGGTGTGGTTTGTTTTGCTGCTTGCCTCCGCCCTGTTGTAGAGATTTCCCCGGCGCGACATCTATGACGACCGAGATGACGGACACCCTGTTTCAGGAGGCGGAGCGGCTCGTCGCGCTGGCGCGGGCGCGCGGCACGACGGTGACCTTCGCCGAAAGTTGCACGGGCGGACTCGCGGCTGCGGCGCTGACTTCGGTCGCGGGTTCGTCCGAGGTGTTTCGCTGCGGATTCGTGACCTACGCCGACGCCGCCAAGACCGGACTGCTCGGAGTGTCGCCCGCGACCTTGCGGCGGTTCGGCGCGGTGAGCGAGGAGACGGCGCGCGCGATGGCGCTGGGCGCGCGGTCTTGCGCGGCGGCGGACATGGCGGCGGGAATCACGGGCGTCGCCGGTCCTGACGGCGGCAGTGAAGAGAAGCCTGTCGGACTTGTGTGTTTCGGTTTCGCTTTTGACGGCGGAGTGTTTTCGCGGCGCTGTCGGTTTTCGGGAACGCGCGCGTTGATACGCGCCGAGGCGGCGACTTTCGCGCTTGCGGTGTTGCGCGAGCGGCTGGAGGAGGCGTGATGTCGTCGGGTTCTGATCTTTCGCGTTTGAGATTGTCGCATTTGCTGGTTGCGGCGCTGGTGGCGCTGTTGCTGCTGCGTTTATTTTCGGCGATTTTCGCGGGAGCGGGGGCGGGGGCGGGCATTCCTGCCGGTCCTGGCGCCGGCGAGGCGGACGAGGTGTACGGCGAGGATTCGCTGCCTGTGCTGCAGGTGTCGTTTCTGCTGCTGGCGCAGAACGCGATTGTTCTGGGGGTTCTGCTGGTTTTGCTGCGGACGCGCGGAATTCCTTTGGCGGCGCTCGGGTTGCGCGCTGTGAGCGCGCGGGTGGCGTGGCGCGAGGTTGGTTTCGCGCTTTTGCTGATTCCGTTTTTCGCGATGCTGAATTTTTTGTTTCTGGTTTTTTACGCGCGATATTTCGGCGGGGAGATTGAGTCGTCGCAGCTTCCTTTGCTGTTGTCGGGACGCAGCACGCCGTTCGCGGACGCCTTGTTTTTCGCGGCGGCGGCGGGGATCGCGCCGGTGGTGGAGGAATTGACTTTTCGCGGTCTGATATTTTCGTGGGCGGCGACGCGGGTGACGGTGCGGACGGCGGCTTTCGCGAGCGCGTTGATTTTCGCGGTTGTGCATTTGCCGCCCGGGATTATGCCGCTGATGTTTGTTTTCGGTTTGATTATGGTGTGGCGTTATCTGGTGACGGGTTCGTTGTGGGGTCCGATTCTGGTGCATGTGGTTTTTAACGGGGTTAATGTGTGGTTGTTTTATGTGTTGCGGGAGGTGGTCGCGGCGGGCGGCATTCCTGCGGCGACCATTATGACGATGACGGGCGCCTGGCATTAATTAAGAGACAAACGAAGCACAGCCTCTGGCATTAAGTGGGCGCTTTAATTAAGAGACAACGAAGCGCCGCCTCTGGCATTAGTGGGAGTTTGACTAAGACATTCACAATGCTGGCTCAAGCGAGCGATGCCAACTAATGGGTGCGGGCTAGCCCGCAAAAAAAAATTAAAAAAATAATTTGACTATTTAAGAGGTCAATTAAATAAATTATTTTCTTTTTATTTTTTAATTTTTTTGGCGGCAGTGCCGCCAGCCATCTGTGGGTATCGCTCGCTTGAGCGTCTATTGTTAATAATACAAAGTTAACTCCCACTAATGCCAAGTATCGCGCCACAGCATGACTAAAGGCTTGCCCTTAATTGTCATAATTCCGGAAAGTTGCTATTAATTAAAGCCTCGCCGTCACCGTCTCCACCGCCCCCGAACCCAGCCCCGAACCAGCACCACACCATGCACGTCATCGTCTGCGGCGCCGGCCTCGTCGGATACTCGCTTATAGAACACCTCCAGCGCGACCCGCTCTTCTCCGTCTCCGTCATAGACGCCTCCGCCGCCAATATCCAGAACTGCACGCAAAACCTCGATGTGGAAGGCCACGTCGGACACGCCTCGCACCCCGACGTCCTCGCGCGCGCCGGCGCCGAAAAAGCCGAGATGCTCATCTCCGTCACAAGACACGACGAAATCAATATGGTCGCTTGCCAGGTCGCCGAAACCTTCTTTCACATTCCCCACAGGCTCGCCCGCGTCCGCCACCCCGCATACCTCCAGCCGCAGTGGACCGAACTCTTCGGCGAAAACGGCATCGCCGCCACACGCGTCATCTCGCCCGAACAAGAAGTCGCGCGCGCCCTCACTCGCAGACTCCAGATCCCGGGCGCCGTCGAAGTGCTACCGCTCGCCGGCGAACGCGCGCTCTTCATCGGCATGCGCGCCACAAACACAACCACCGTCCTGCACCGCCCGCTCCACGAAATCGCCGAACTCTTCCCCGAAATCAACGCCACTCTCGTCGCCATTGAACGCGACGCCAAAATCGCCGCCGCCCACCGAAACGAACAACTCAAGCCAGGCGACACCGCATACTTTGTCGTTGAGCGCGCCCACCTCGCGCGCTTCCAGGAAGCCTTCACCGGCACCCAGGCCGAACCCTACCGCAGAGTCGCCATCTTCGGCGCCGGGAATGTCGCGCTGAACATGGTCCTCCACATGAACGCCGAACTCGGCGACAAAATGCCCCACTGCCAGCTCATTGAACGAGACCCCGATCAGGCGAAACGCGCCGCCCAGCAACTTAAGCCCGGCATCGTGCGCGGCGGCGATGTCCTCGACGAAACCACCCTCAAAGAAGAAAATATCCAGGACACCGACCTCGCCGTCGCCGTCACCAACAGCGACCAGACCAATATCCTCTCCTGCGCGCTCGCCAAACGGCTCGGCGCGAAACGGGCGATCGCGCTCGTCAGCTCGCCGTCCATCGACTCCATGGTCGCCAGCCTCGGACTGGACGGCTCGCTCAACCCGCGCGAACTCGTCTTCTCGTCCGTGCTCAGACACCTGCGGCGCGGACGCATCCTCTTCCTCTACGCCCTGCCGCACGACGGCGGCGAAATCTTCGTCGCCGAACTCCTGGAAAAAGGCTCCTCGCTGCTCAACCACACGCTCCGCGACCTCAGCCTGCCGCGCGGACTGCGGCTCGGCGCCGTCATCCGCGAAGGACACTTCGTGCTGCCGCGCGGCAACGCCACCTTCAAACTCGGCGACACCCTCATCTTCTACGCCGAAGCCGGCGTGCGCGCGCGCATCGAGTCGCTGCTCTCGGTGCAGTTCGGGCTTCTCTGACATGCTCACATCATGGATAGACGGGCGGTACCTGCCGCACCGCCGCGCGCGCGTCTCGGTCGACGACCGCGCCTTTCTTTTCGCCGACGCCGTTTACGAGGTCGTCGCCGTTTACGACGGACGCTTTATTGATGCGCGGCTTCACATGGAGCGTCTCGCAAACTCGCTGGACGGGCTGCGGATCGCGCCGCCGATGACTTCAAGGGCGCTGTCGCTTGTCGCGCGGGAGTTGCTGCGGCGCAATCGTCTGCGGCACGGGTATCTTTATCTTCAGATAACGCGCGGGTCGGCGCCGCGGTGGCACGGGTTTCCGGATCCGCCTGTGCGGGCGACGGTGTTTATGAGTGTCACGCACAAGCCGGCGCCGGGGGAGAGTCCGGCGCGGGCGGATGATGTTGTGTCAATGCCGGACGAGCGGTGGCAACGCTGTGATCTGAAGACGACTTCGCTGCTGGCGAATTGTCTTGCGATGCAGGACGCGATTGACGCGGGGGGGAGCAGTCCGTGGCTGGTGGCGGAGGACGGGACGGTGCGCGAGGGCGCGAGCAGCAACGCGTGGATTGTGACGCGCGACGGCGTGCTGGTGACGCATCCGCTTTGCCGGAATATTCTGGGGGGCTGTACGCGGGGGCGGATTTTGCGGCTGGCGCGGGAGTTGCAGTTGCGGGTTGAGGAGCGGGGTTTTTCGCGTGACGAGGCGGGGGAGGCGGCGGAGGCGTTTATTTCGTCTTCTACTTCGTTTGTGCGTCCTGTTGTTTCGCTGGACGGGGAGGTGATCGGCGACGGTGGAGCGGGCGAGGTGTCTTTGCGTTTGTATGAGGCGTTTATTGACTCGCTGCGCCGCGGCGATGATTTAACTTCGGGCTTAGACGACAACGATATTCGGCATTAGTGGGAGTTAAATTTGTATTATTAACAATAGACGCTCAAGCGAGCAGCACCCACAGGCGGGTGCGGGCTAGCCCGCAAAAAAAAATTAAAATTAAAAGAAATTAATTTAATAATTTAACCCCATTAATTGTCTATTAATAATTAACAGAATAAATTATTTTTTGACCCCATTAATTGTCAATTAATAATAAGAAAGCAATTTATTTAATTGACCCCTTAAATAGTCAAATTATTTTTTTATTTTTTTTGCGGGCTAGCCCGCACCCATCTGCTGGCATCGCTCGCTTGAGCCGCTATCGTGAATGTCTTAGTCAATCTCCCACTAATGCCAAGGGCTGTTCTTCGTCTGTCTTCTAATTAATGCCAAATACCGCCCTTTGTCTGTCTCTTAATTAATGCTTGATAGTCGGCGCCAGGTGTTGTATCGTTCATAAACGCCCCCGACAACCAGCAAAGGCAGAACCCGTGGAGAGCGCCCCCAAAACTACGCCGCCAGATACACAGGCGAACAGTCCTGAAAACTCCACGGCAAAAGCCGCGGACGCGCAGACAGCCCGGACAAACAGACAGCGCGGCAGCCGTCGCGGCGGACGCGGAGGCGGAGGCGGCGCAGGTGCAGGCCTCCAGGACGCCTTCCTCGCCCGCGCCCGCGGCTCCCAGGCGGCCGTCATCCTCACCAACGGCACCCGCCTCCAGGGCGCCATCCGCGGCTTTGACAGTTTCAGCCTCGTCCTCGCGGCGCGCGGCGGCGAGTCGCTCGTCTACAAGCACGCGATCGCCTCCATCAGTCCCGCGGCAGGAGAACACACGCACGCCGAACCCCGCAAAGACTCCCGCGACACCCGCGACGACCGGCAGCACAAAAATCGCGGCGGAAAAAATCACCGCCGCAACACAACACCGACACCCGCCCGCGCAACCCTCGGCGAAATGCTGAAACACCCCGTCACCGACGCGACACGCGCCCACGATACTCCGACAAGCACGGCGGCGGACAAGACGACAGACAAGAAAACGGAGCCGCCAAAGTCGGCAGAGTCGCCGGAGACAACAACGGCGCCGTCAAAGTCGCCGGAGACGACAACGGCGGCGGAACAGACAACCCAAACAGCGTCCGCCGAAAACAACACGCCCACAGTCGCGGCAGACACGCCCGAAGTCACGACCAGCACCGCGACCGAAACCGCGACAACAGCCGCGACGACAGACGCGACAGCCGAAACCGCAAATGATCCGGACAACACCGCCAAAAATCCGACCGCCGCATAAACGGATCACCCCCGCCGCGCCCCGAAGCCGTCAGGACAAATGACGCGCGGCGCCGACCACGCCGAACCCGAAACCCCCGCCGGCGCCGGACGCGTTCTTGTCGTCTGCCCGCGCCCGCTCCACGCCGAGACGCGCGCCGGCGCCCGCACCGACGACCCCCTCCGCCGCAAAAGCGAGGCGCGACACCTCGCCGAAGCCCTCGGACTGAAAGTCAACGCCGTCATCGCGCCGCGTCCGGCCGCCGCGCGCGCCGCCACCCTCGTCAGCGCCGGACAGTGCGACAGCCTCAAAGAACGGCTCCTGGAAAATCCGGCGGAACTCGTCTTCATAGACGCCGCCCTCTCGCCGCGCCAGCAACGCAACCTGGAAGATGTCCTCGGCGCGAAGGTGCTCGACCGCACGGGTCTCATTCTTGAGGTCTTCGCCATCCGCGCGCGCTCGCGCGCCGGACGACTCCAGGTCTCGCTCGCGCGCCTCGCCTGGCAGCGCACCCGCCTCGTGCGCTCCTGGACACACCTTGAACGACAGCGCGGCGCCACCGCCAAAGCCGCCGGGCCCGGCGAGCGGCAACTGGAACTTGACCGCCGCCTTCTGGATCGCCGCCTTCTCCACGCGCGGCGCGAACTCGCGAAACTCGCGCGCACACAGACGACACAGCGCGCGCGCCGCAGACACGGACAGCACCTGCAGGTCGTCGCCCTCGTCGGATACAGCAACGCCGGGAAATCCACTCTTTTCAACGCGCTGACGCGCGGCGGCAGTCAGGCGAGCCCGCGCCTTTTTGAAACCCTTGACCCGAAAATGCGCCGCGTCAGCCTGGACGGCGCCGGCGATGTCGTTCTCTCGGACACGGTGGGTTTCATCTCCGACCTGCCGCACGAACTCATTGAGGCGTTCCGCGCGACCCTTGAGGAAGTGCGGCTCGCCGATCTCATTCTGCATGTCCGCGACGCCGCCTCGCCGTATCGCCGCGAGGAGAGTCTCGCCGTTGAGTCCGTGCTTGACGAAATTCTCGCGGCGGACGAGACAACAGACGAGACGCCGCCCGTGCTTTCCGTGTGGAACAAAATTGATCTCCTTGAAACGCCGCCCGATTCCGCCGGCGGGAATTCCACGCTCGCCATTTCCGCGCGGCGCGGCGACGGAATGGACGACCTCCGCGCCGCCATCACCCGGCTGCTGCGCGACACCGGCGCGGCGCGCGAGATTCTCCTTCCCCACGACGCCGGCGACGCCCTCGCCTGGCTCCACCGCCACGGCGAAGTCCGAAGCCAGAAAGGAGACGCCGACGGCGTGCGCCTTCAGGTGCATCTCGCCGACGCCTCCGCCGCGAAATTCGCGCACCTCTGGCCGCGCCTCGCGCGTCAGATTCACTGACGCTTTAATTAACGCCGGCGCTCCCGCGGACGCGGCGGCGGCGATGACGGCGCGGATGTGGTAAATTTAATTCTCCGCAGAGACCCGTCGCCGTCAGATGAACACGCACACCGCAGGACAACAGCGCTTTCAGGTCGCCGAAAACGAAAACGGCAGACGCCTGGACAGCGTTCTCGCCGCGCGGCATCCGGAAGTGTCGCGCAGCCGCCTGCAGAACTGGATTCGCGGCGGCGCTGTCACTGTCTCCGTTGACGCCTCGGATGTCGCCGTGACTTCTCCCGCGCATCGGCTGGTCGCGGGCGCGACCCTCACCCTGACGCCGCCGTCGCCGGGCCGCGCCGAACTGATCGCCGCGCCGACGCCGCCGCTCGCTGTCCTGCACGAGGACGAAGACATCGTTGTCATCAACAAGCCCGCCGGGATCGTCATGCATCCGGCGCCGGGCAACCGAAGCGGCACTCTGAGTCAGGCGCTGCGCGCGCGCTACGGCGACGAGCAGATGAATCTCGGCGGCGAAATTCGCGGCGGCGTCGTGCATCGGCTTGACAAGGGAACGAGCGGCGTCGTGGTCGCGGCGCGGACGGCGCGCGCGTGGCGCGAACTGACGCGCGCCTTCGCCGAGCACGCGCCCGAACGGCGGTATCTGGCGCTGGTCTGCGGCACGCCGAGTCCGGCGCGCGCCGTCGTGCGCGGACGCATGGCGCGCGACCCGAACGCGCGGCAGCGAATGACCCTCACGAGCGGAAAGGGACGCGAGTCCGAGACGCGCTGGCGCGTGCGCGAGACGCTCGCCGGCGGCGGCGCGGCGCTGCTTGAGGCGCGTCCGTCAAGCGGTCGCACGCATCAGATTCGGGTGCATCTTTCGGCGTGCGGGCATCCGGTCATCGGCGATGATCGTTACGGCGGGCGGCGTCTGCAGCGTGACGCGGAGGCTTTGCTCGGGTATCGCAGCGAGCGCCCGCTTCTTCATGCGTGGCGTCTGGGTTTCCGGCATCCGGCGGACGGCGCGGCGATGGATTTTCGTGTCGCACCGCCGGCGGATTTTGTCCGTGCGCTCGGCGCGCTTGGCGGCGATGTTGACGCGGTGACGGATTCTTCCGAAGGCGGCGGACGGTGATGTCCTTCCCCGACGAGAACGGCGAGGGCGCGGCGGTCGCCGGAGAAGACGGCGACGGTGACGGCGCCGCGCTTCCGGCGACGATTCTGCCGCCCGGCGGTTCGGCG
Source organism: Alphaproteobacteria bacterium (assembly GCA_028066985.1). GTDB lineage: Bacteria > Pseudomonadota > Alphaproteobacteria > JALCBB01 > JALCBB01 > JALCBB01. Next base: position 20,088 of record JALCBB010000007.1, on the reverse strand, counting down.
CTGGTGCCGGGCGATCGTTTTGAGCGTTATCTGTCGCAGGTGAATCGTTTTCCGCTTCTGAGCGAGGAGGAGGAGCATTTGCTGGCGCGTTCCTGGCGCGAGCGGCGCGAGCGGCGCGCGCTTGAGCGGCTGGTCACGAGTCATCTGCGGCTGGTGGCGCGGCTGGCGCTCGGCTATCGCGGGTACGGTCTCGCGCTTTCGGATCTGGTCAGCGAGGGAACGCTCGGACTTCTGCGCGCGGCGGAGCGTTTTGATCCGGATCGCCGCGTGCGTCTTTCAACTTACGCTTCGTGGTGGATTCGCGCGGCGATTCAGGAGTATATCCTGCGCTCGTGGTCGCTGGTGAAGATCGGCGGCGGCGCGGAGCGGCGGCGGCTGTTTTTCGGTCTGCGGAGTCTTCGCAATCGTCTTGAGCAGTATGACGAGCGTCTCGGCGAGGGCGCGGACCGCGCCGGGGCGATGGCGAAGATTCTGGATGTGGACGAGTCCGTGGTGCGCGAGATGCAGCAGCGGCTCGGCGAGCGTGATTTGTCTCTTCATGCGCCGCTCGGCGCGGCGGACGGCGGCGATGACGGCGGCGCGGTCTGGCTTGACCGAATTCCCGCGGACGAGGACACGCCCGAGGCGCTGGCGGAGGCCGAGGAGGAGAGCCGTCTGCGGCGGCGTTTTCTGGAGGAGGCGCTTGAGAGTCTGTCCGAGCGCGACCGCGAGATTCTGGTGGCGCGGCGGCTCGCGGAGGAGGCGGAGAGTCTGGAGGTTCTGGGCGAGCGGCATGGTGTGAGCGCGGAGCGGGTGCGTCAGATAGAGAAGCGGGCGTTTGGTCTTTTGAAGCGGCGTTTGCTGGCGATTGCTGCGCGCGAGGGTCTGGCGCCGGAGCCGTCGACGGATTAACGGGGACTTTGTGATGACGCCCGAAAAAAACTGGACGACAATAACGGCGCCTTCATTGTCGCCGTCATCGTCATCGTCATTGACAACAACGGGGACGATAACGGCGGCGCCGTTGTCGTCATCGTTAACAGAAACGGAGACAAAAACGGCGCCTTCATTGTCGTTGTCATCGTCATCGTCCCCGTCATTGACAAAAACGGCGGCGCCTTCACTGTCCCCTTCGCCCTCGCCTTCATCGTCTCCGCCGATCATCTCAGTCGCGCCGATGGTCGCAAGAACCGACCGGCACTTCCGATTCCTCCTGCGCGGCATCACCCGCTCCGCGCCCCTCTACACCGAAATGCTCAACGCCGCCTCCGTCACAAGAAAACCCGAACTGCTGGACTTCAACGCCGAAGAACATCCCCTCGTCCTGCAACTCGCCGGACGCGCCGGCGAAGAGTTGCGACAAGCCGCCCGCGAAGCCGTCGCCCGCGAATACGATTCCGTCAACCTGAACTGCGGCTGCCCGTCAGCACGCGCACACGCCGGCGGATTCGGCGCCTGCATGATGGCGACACCCCGAACCGCCGCCGACGCCTTCTCATGCCTCGCCGACGGCGCGTATCCGCTGTCCGCAAGCGTCAAATGCCGCCTCGGAGTCAAAAAGGACGGCGGCGAAGATAGCGAAGAAGAGTCGCTCCATCAATTCGTCGCAGCCCTCTACGCCGCCGGCTGCCGCGACTTCATCATTCACGCCCGCAGCGCATGGCTCGGCGGACTCAGCACCGCGCAAAATCACACGCGTCCGCCGCTCAACTACAGCGCCGTGCGGAAAGTCGCCGCGCAATTCACAGACACCGCCTTCACCCTCAACGGCGGACTCGCCGATGTCCCGCAGGCGCGCAAAGAAGCCGCCGGACTCGCCGGCGCAATGCTCGGACGCGCCGTCTGGCAAGACCCCTGGCGCCTCGCCGCCGTTGATGAAAACACCGCCGAAACCGCGGACGACCGCGCCGAACTTCACCGCCGAATGTGCGACTACCTCATCGCCGAGCGCGACAAAGGAAACCCCGTCCTGCCGGTCCTGCGGGCGATGGCAAGACTCGGCGCCGGACGGCGCGGCGCGAAACAATGGCGCGTCGCCCTCGCCCGGGTGCAGCGCGGCGAACTTCAGCCCGAAGAACTCTTCGCGTTCGCGCCGTCAGACTCGTCATCGGACGCGGCGAGCAGACCATCCACAAACGCGGCGGCGTCAAAATCAACGAGATCGTCGGCGCCTTCGCCGACTCCGAGAAACCGCACGGGCAGCCCGAACCGCTCGGCAAGCGCGACAACAATCCCGCCGCGCGCCGTGCCGTCAAGCCTCGTGAGAATCAGGCCGTCAACGCCCGCCGCCGAAACAAAAAGTTCGGTCTGACGCAGGGCGGTCTGTCCGCTGGCGGCGTCCAGGACGAGGAGCGTCTCGTGCGGCGCGCCGGGCATCTGCTTGTCAAGCGCGCGGGTGATCTTCGCCAGCGCGTCCATCAGCGGACGGCGGCTGTGCAGGCGTCCCGCCGTGTCAAAAATCACCTCGTCAAAATTTTCCTCGCGCGCGCGGCGGAGACCGTCAAAGGCGAGCGCGGCAGGGTCGGCGCCGTCGGGCGCGGGCAGCACAGGACAGCCGACACGCTCCGCCCAGATCTCCAGTTGCTGAGAGGCGGCGGCGCGGAAACTATCGCAGCCGACAAGAAGCGCGCGGCGGCCGCGGGCGCGATGAAGTCCGGCGAGTTTCGCGGCGGTCGTGGTCTTGCCGCTTCCGTTGACGCCGACGAGCAAAGTCGCGCGCGGGCGCGGGGGAGACGATGACGGTGACGACGAGGACGACAATGATGGCGCCGCCGTTGTCTCCGTTTTTGTCTCCGCTTTTTTTAAGACAGACAGAAGTTCGTCGCGGAGCGCGTCTGTCGGATGTTCCGAGTCGCGCACAGACGCAAGGCGCGACACCAGACGCGCCGCGAACTCAGGGCCAAGATCCGCCGCTATCAGCCTGTCCTCAAGATCGCGGAGGTCGGCGGGGTCAAGCGCGCGGCGCAAACGCGGCAGGGCGACATCGCTCCGCAGCGCGGCCGCCGTCTTCGCGAGTCCGCCGCGCAAACGCGAAAAAGAACGCGGCGACTTCTCCGGCGCGCGTCCGCCGCCTCTAAACACCGACAATCGTCCCCGCAAGAAGCGGCGCGCCCGCGGCGGACGAGTTGCGGGCGAGCGCGACTTCCACTATCCGTCCAGGTTCGCCGTCAACAGGAAGCGCGACCAGAAGATTTTCGCCGATGCGCGCGCGTCCGCCGCCCTCGCAGAGCGCGCGCCGCCGCTGCCCGGCCAGCCGCGCGGCGTAGTCGCGCTGCAGAACGGCGGCGAGTCCGCGCAGCGAACGGGCGCGGCGGCGGCGCTCGTCAGGCGCGACCTGCGGCATCCGGCTCGCGGGCGTTCCGGCGCGCGGCGAATACGGAAAGACATGCAGAAACGGAATCTCAAGCGCGCGAAAAAGATCAGCGCCGCGGCCGAACATCTCGCGCGTCTCGGTCGGAAAGCCGGCGATGACATCCGCGCCGAGCGCGAGACCCGGACGCGCCCGCCGCGCCCGCTCCGCGATACGAACAAGATCATCGGCGAGATGCCGCCGCTTCATCCGCTTGAGCGTGAGGTCGTCGCCCGCCTGCGCCGACAAGTGAAGGTGCGGCTGCAGACGCTCCTCGGAAGCGAGCAGAGCGAAGAAATCGTCGTCAAGCGCGGCAGGGTCAAGCGAAGAAAGACGCAGACGCTCAAGGTCAGGCAGAGACTTAAGAATTTGCGCGACAACAAAAGCAAGGCCGCGTCTGTTTTCAAGGTCGCCGCCCCACGAGGCGATATCAACGCCGGTGAGAATGACCTCGCGCACTCCGCCGTCAACAAGACGCCGCGCCCGCGCAATCACGCGCTCAACAGAAACAGAACGATTGTCGCCACGCGCGAACGGAATCGTGCAGAAAGTACAGCGATGGTCACAGCCGTGCTGAATCTCCAGAAAGGCGCGCGCCGGAGACGGCGCCGCGAAATGCGCCTCAAGCGCGCCGTCGTCGTCGTCAATGTCGCCAATATCGTTAATTTCGGCGCCGTTAATGTCGCCGTCGCCGTCGCTGTCTCCGTCACTGTCGCGCGGGTCAAGACCAAGACGAGCCGCAAGCGCGCGCCAGGAATTCGGATTCAACTTCTCGCCGTTGACAAGCACGGCGTCAACGCCGTCCATCTGCGCCCAGCGTTCGGGGGCGAGGGTCGCCGCGCAGCCCGTCACCACGACCTTCGCGCCGGGATTGCTCCGCCGCAGACGGCGCAGGGTCTGGCGGCTCTGGCGCTCCGCCTCGGCCGTCACCGCGCAGGAGTTCACCACCACCAGCGGCGCGCCGAGACGGCGCAGGTGGCGCGAGATCACCGCGCTCTCCCAGGCGTTGAGGCGGCAGCCGAGCGTTTCAACACGCGCGGCGGGCGCGGTTTTGATTTCTTCGTGAGTTCCCATGAGTCCGCGAAAAACAGGACGGCGAAAACGACAAGTGAAATTCCAGTATAGCGCAACGCGCGGCAATATCGCTCCCGTGTCAGCCGCGGCAGTCGGTTTCGCGGACCTGCTGAATCGCCGCCGCCTCCTGCGGGTCAAGGGCGAGGTCGTACGCCGCTTTGACGGCGAGCCAGTGTTTCACATAGTCGCAGCGTCCGACATCGGGCAGCCAGCGTCCGGGGTCGCGCATGCCCTTGGAGCGATTGACCCCGCGCGCCACCGCCACAAGCGCGCCGGGCGTGGCGAGGTCGTTGGCGAAGCGGGCGCGACGGCGGGCGTTCCACTTGTCGCCGCCGCTCTGGTGCGCCTCGGCGAGCGGGACGAGGTGATCAATGTCAAGCAGCGACGGGTCGGTGTGGTGTTGTCCTGTGTAGGGGTCAAGCCAGAGGCCGGCGAGGACGCGGCAGCCGCGCGCGTCAAGGGTGACGGCGACGAGGCTCTGGCGGCGCAGGACTTCGTGGCGGGTGTTCTGGCAGTCGCCGTCGGTGTCCGCCCAGCGTTTGAGCCACTGGTCGCGGTTGTAGGGGGATTCGGCGGAGGCGGCTGTCCACGGGGCGGAGAGGGCGAGGGCGGCGATGAGTACAGCGAGGCGGAGGCGCGGGGCGCGGGTGGACACTTTCTGACCTTTCCGGCTCTTTACGAGCCGCGGCTTTCTCCCTGCCTTCCTTATTGTGTCAATCTTTAGCGGAAATTAGTGTCAATGTCAACAACCTGTGATTGAAAAATGCTTTTTTGTATATTTTTTTCATGAGACCACAAAATATAGTAAAAAACTACGGCGAACCAATATCTGGCATTAGTGAGACTTTGACTAAGACATTTACGATAGCCGCTCAAGCGAACCGCGCCAACTGATGGGTGCGGGCTAGCCCGCAAAAAATTAAAAAATAATAAGAAAACAATTTATTTAATGACCCCATTAAATGTCTATGTTAATAAGAGAAGAATTTATTTAATTTGACCCCTTAAATAGTCCAATTAATCTTTAATTTAATTTTTTTGCAGGCAGCGCCTGCGGGCATTAGTTGGCATCGCTCGCTTGAGCGGCTGCTTTAAGAGTCTAAAATTAACTCCCACTAATGCCAAAGGCTGTTCTTCGTCTGTCTCCTGATTAAACCCGCTAATGCCAGAGGTCGTGCTTCGTTTGTCTCTTAATTTAAACGGGGGGCCAGTCCATCTCGCTGTCAAGCGTAAAAGTCACAGGGCCGCGCTGACGCACCCCGACACCCTCCTCGCCCGTCCACGAAACCAGCAACACCCCCCCGCCAGGCTCAACCACACGCGCCTCGCCCGAAATCCTCCCGCGCCGAATCAACACCACCGCCGCCGCCGCCGCTCCCGTCCCCGACGACAAAGTCTCCCCCGCGCCACGCTCCCACACCCGATGCCGCAAAACCTCCCGTCCGCCAGAAACCCCCTCGCAGAAAACCATCTGCAAATTAACCCCCTCCCGAAACAACGAACTCGCCCCGCAAACCCGCGCAAGTCCGCCAAGATCAAAATCCGCAAATACCCCCGCGTCCATCACCTCAATCACAAAATGCGGATTGCCCAGATTCACAAAAGAACTCACGCCCGGCAGACTCGCAACGCCAAGAACCTCCGCAAGCAATTCCGGCGCGACCTCGCGCGTATCAAGAGTCTCCGTCAGCGGTATCTCATGCGCCGCAAAACGCGGCGCCGGCAAAACAACCTCAACCCACCCCGTCGCGCTGTCGCCATACGAACCGCCGTCCGCAAGCGGCGGCACCAGACGACACTCAAGCATGTCATCGCCCGCCTCCAGATTCACCGGCGACAAACCGCCGCCGCGCTCCTGCAACAGCAGCCACCCCAGACAGCGCGCGCCGTTGCCGCACGCGGACGACTGCGACCCGTCGGCGTTATAAACCTCCATCCGCGCCGCGCCGCCGCTCGTCGGAGCGCGCATCACAAGCACCTGATCACAGCCGAACCCGCCGTCGCGCCGCGCCAGACGCCGGACATGCTCCGCCGAAATCTCCAGCGGCTCGTAACGCGCGTCAAAAATGATGAAATCGTTGCCGATGCCGTGCGCGCGGCGAAATTCGCGCAGGACAGGCGGCTCGTTCGCGTCAGTCGTGTCAGTCATGTTCGGACTCCTTCTCGGAAATTTCGGAAGCGAAAAACGGCGCGAGGAGCGCGCGGGCGGCGTCGCGCGGCGTCGGACTGCGCGCGATCGCGGAAATCACCGCGACCCCCGCGACTCCGGCGCGCCAGACATCGGCGACATTCGCGGACGAAACGCCGCCGACCGCGACAACAGGCAGGGAATCTTCCCGCGCCGCGGCGACAATCTGCGCGAGGACGGCGAGTCCGACGGGCGGCGCGGCGTCGGGCTTGCTGGGCGTGGCGAAGACGGGTCCGACGCCGAGATAGTCGCTGGCGGCGCACTGGCGGCGGCGGGTTTGGAGTTGCTCCGCGTTTTCAACGGAGTATCCGATGATCGCGTGTTCGCCGAGGCGCTGTCTTGCCTGAAGCGGCGACTGGTCTGTCTGTCCGAGGTGAACGCCGTCGGCTGCGATGGTTTCGGCGAGTTCGGGCGAGTCGTTGACGACGAGCGGCACGCCGTGTTCGCGGAGCAGGGTTCGGAGTTGTCGTCCCTGGGCGATGATTGCGCTGTGGTCGTCGTGTTTGTTTCGCAACTGGACGACATTCACGCCGCCGTCAATTGCGCCGGCGACGGCGGCGAGCCAGTCGGTGTCGGCGTTGACTTCGTGCGGACTGACGAGCAGGTGCAGTTGCGGGCGCGCGCGGATTTTCATTTGTTGACGACTTCAACGCGGGTTTTGCTCATGGTGATGACGGGGTTTTGTTCTGTTGTGTCGGAGGCGATGTCGGCGATTGCGTCAATGAAGGCGGTGCGGAACGAGCCTGGTCCGTTCGCGTTGCGGGCGGCGTGTTCTGCGGCGGCGGCGAAGAGCAGCGAGGCGGCGGTGACGGCGGTGAGTTGCGGGGTGTCGGTGTGTTTCGCGGCGGCGAGGAGTGCGGCGGTTGCGGCGGAGAGGGCGCATCCTGTGGCGGTGACGCGGGCGAGGAGCGGGTCGCCGCCGCGGATGCGGATGAGGGTGTGTTTGTCGGCGGCGAAGTCGTCGGCGCCGGTGAGGAGGACGACGGAGTTTGTGTGTCGGGCGAGTTTGCGGGCGGCGTGTGTCGCGGAGTTTGTGCCGGCGACGGAGTCAACGCCGCGCGCCGTTTCTATTGACGGAGACGATGATGGCGCCGCCGTTATTGTCTCTGTCGTCGTCAACGACGGTGACGGTGACGGGGGAGGGGACGACAATGAAGGCGCCGTTTTTGTCTCCGTTTCTGTCGATAACGGTGACGATGACAGAGATGAGGACGACAATGAAGGCGCCGCCGTTATTGTCTCCGTTTCTGTCGATGACGGGGACGAGGACGACAATGAAGGCGCCGTTTTTGTCGTCCCTGTTTTTGTCTCCAATGCCGCCGCGAGCGCAAGAACCTCGGAAGCATTGGCGCGAATACAGTCAGGACCCAGCAGCGCAAGATCGCAGGCGTTCCGCGTGCGAAAACCCGTCACCCCGACAGCAACTGGATCCAAAACCCACGGCACCCCCCGCGACCGCGCAGCCTCCGCCGCCGCCAGCGCCGGACGCGTCCAATGCTCGTCAAATGTGCCGATGTTCACCACAAGCGCGCCAGCCAGCGTCACAAATTCTTCAACTTCGCTCTCCGCATGAACCATCGCCGGCGACGCTCCCGCCGCCAGGAGCAAATTCGCCGACAAATCCATCGCCACCCAGTTCGTAATGTTATGCACCAGGGGCGGCTCGGCGCGAAGGCCGTCCAGAAGCGCGGCGAGACGGCGCGGCAGGGTCTGCATATCCGAAGGCACAGGAGCAAAATCAGCAGAAACAAGGCAAAATCCAAATATAGCACCAAAGCCGTTTATAGGGTAAAAAAAGATATGACCCCGCCGCCGCCCGCGCCGTCCGCGCGCGCCGCCGCCGCCGAACTCTGCAGAATCGGCGCCGTGCAGGTGAACGCCGAGACGCCCTTCCGCCTCACCTCGGGACGGCTCTCGCCCGTCTATGTGGACTGCCGCCGCATCATCTCGTTTCCGGAGTCGCGGCGGATCCTGCTTGACCTCGCCGAAACACTGCTCGCCGAAGTCTCCTTTGACATGATCGCGGGCGGCGAAAGCGCGGGAATCCCCTTCGCCGCGATGCTCGCCGAGCGTTTTAATCTGCCGATGGTCTATGTCCGCAAGCGCGCGAAGGAATTCGGCAAAGGACGCCGCATTGAAGGACAGATCCGCGCGGGCGCGAAGACCCTCCTCGTTGAGGACATGATGACCGACGGCGGCAGCAAAAAACTCTTCATTGACGCGCTCCGCGAAGAAGAGATGCGCTGCGAAGACCTTTTCGTCTTCTTTCGCTACGGGAGTTTTCCGAAGGGCGAGGCGGAACTGCGCGCGGAGGGAGTCAATATCCACGCGCTCGCCTGCTGGGAAGATATCTTCGCCGTCTGCGACCTGGACGACGGCGCCGTTAACACCGCCCGCGAATTTCTCGCCAACCCCGACGGCTGGAGCGCGGAATGACAAAAACAAACGCCGATGCCGACGCCGCCTGGAATCCCGCGGACGCCGAACCGCGCTGGCAGAAACGCTGGCAGGACGCGGCGCTGTTCCGGTGTCCGCCGCGCCCGGACGCGGAGCGCGCGTATTATGTCCTTGAGATGCTGCCCTACCCGTCGGGACACATTCACATGGGACATGTCCGCAACTACACGCTCGGCGATGTTCTCGCGCGATACAAGCGCGCGCGCGGCTTCGCGGTCGTGCATCCGATGGGATGGGACGCCTTCGGTCTGCCCGCCGAAAACGCCGCCTTTGAACGCGAAACTCATCCCGCGAAATGGACCTACGACAACATTCGCACGATGCGCCGCCAACTTCAGCGCATGGGACTCTCCATTGACTGGAATCTTGAAGTCGCGACCTGTCATCCGGGGTACTACCACCAGCAGCAGCGCCTCTTTCTGAAATTTCTCGCCGCCGGCCTCGCCGAAGAACGCGAGGCATGGGTGAACTGGGATCCCGTCGACAACACCGTCCTCGCCAACGAGCAGGTCATAGACGGACGCGGCTGGCGCTCGGGCGCCGTGATTGAACGGCGCAAACTGCGGCAGTGGGTGCTGCGTATCTCGGACTTCGCGCCCGAACTCCTCTCCGCCCTGGACGACCTGGACGGCTGGCCCGAAAAAGTGCGGACCATGCAGCGCAACTGGATCGGCGAAAGCGACGGCGCCCGTCTGCTGTTTCATTTTAAAGACGCGGAACGCGCCGGACGCGAATCCCTTGAAGTCTTCACGACGCGTCCCGACACGCTCTTCGGCGCCTCGTTCTGCGCGCTGTCGCCGCAGCATCCTGTCGCCGAACACCTCGCCGAACACGATCCGAAACTCGCCGCGTTCTGCAAAGAATGTCTGAACGCCGACCAGAGCGAGCGCCACCTCCACGCGCGCGCGCCGCGCGGATACGACACCGGCCTCGCGCTGTCGCATCCGCTGCTCAAGGAGACGCTGCCGCTCTTCGTCGCCAACTATGTGCTGATGGAATACGGCACAGGCGCCGTCTTCGGCGTGCCGGCGCACGACCAGCGCGACCTGGACTTCGCCCGCGCCCACGGACTCGCCGCGCGTCCGGTGGTGCTGCCGCCGGGCGAGTCGGCCGAGACCTTCGCGGTCGGCGAGACCGCATACACGGGGCCCGGCACCATGTATCAGAGCGATTTTCTCAACGGGCTGGACACCGCCGCCGCCATTCCGCGCGCCATCAGCGAACTTGAATCGCTCGGCCTGGCGAAAAAGGAGAGACGCTATCGCCTCCGCGACTGGGGAATTTCGCGGCAGCGTTACTGGGGCTGTCCGATTCCGGTCGTGCATTGCGGCGAGTGCGGCGCGGTGCCGCTCGCGGAGAGCGACCTTCCCGTGACCCTGCCCGATGATGTTGATTTTTCCGAGCCGGGCAATCCGCTTGAGCGTCATTCGGACTGGTCGCGCGCCGCGTGTCCGCGCTGCGGCGGCGAGGCGCGGCGCGAGACTTCCACGATGGACACCTTCGTGGACTCGTCGTGGTATTACATCCGCTATCTGGAGCCGCGGCTTGAGTCGGCGCCGTTCACCTCGGAGAGCGTCGATCTGTGGCTTCCCGTGGACTACTACATCGGCGGCGTTGAACACGCGATTCTGCACCTTCTGTACTCGCGCTTTTTCGTGCGCGCGCTGGCGAAATGCTGCGGCACGAAACCCCGCGAGCCGTTTCTGAATCTGTTCACCCAGGGAATGGTGATTCACGAGACCTACCGCGACGGCGAGGGCAACTGGCTGTATCCGTCCGAGGTGGAGCGCGACGGCGCGGGCGCGGCGCGGCGCAAAAGCGACGGCGCGGCGGTGGAGATCGGACGCGTTGAGAGCATGAGCAAGTCCAGGCGCAACACGATTGATCCCGAGGACATCATCAACGAGTACGGCGCGGACACGGCGCGCTGGTTCATCCTCTCGGACTCGCCGCCCGACAGAGACCTGCAGTGGACAACCGCCGGCGTGCAGGGCGCATGGCGTTTCACGCAGCGGCTGTGGCGGCTGATAGACGACATCTCCCGCGAAGAGACGGGCGACGGGGACGGTGGCGGGAACCATGAAGGCGCCGCCGTTGTCGTCAATAAAAATGCCGGTGACGGGGACAATGACGGTGGCGGAGACAATGAAGGCGCCGCCGCTGTCGTCAATAAGGGTGGCGGAGACAATAACGGTGTCGCCGTTGTCGTCAATGCCGGTGACGGTGACAGTGACAGTGACAATGAAGGCGGCGGTGTTGTTGTCAATAAAAATGACGGTGACGGGGGCAATGACGGCGAGACGGCGCATCCGCTCGCAAGGCAGGCGCATCGTCTGCTCATTGACTTTGAAAATGACCTTGAGCGCATGCACATGAACCGCGCCGTCGCGCGAATCTACGAACTCGCCAACGCCATCAGCGAGTGCGCGCCGCAAAACGCCGGCGACAGACGCGCGCGCAAAACCGCCGCGCGTCTCCTCGTGCCGATGGCCGGACTCATGATGCCGCACCTCGGCGAAACCCTCTGGGAAAAACTCGGCGAAAAAGAACTCCTCGCGGCGACGCCGTGGCCGTCGGCGTCGCGCGAACTCGCGGCGCGGCGCGAAATCCGCATCGCCGTGCAGGTGGACGGCAAACTGCGCGGCACCCTCGCCTTCTCCGCCGCGCCCGACAAACACGACCTGGAAAAACAGGCGCTCGCCCTGCCCGGCGTGACACGCGCCCTCAACGGACGCGAACCGCGCCGCGTCATCATCGTGCCGAATCGTGTGGTCAATGTCGTTTCGTAGGCGGCGCGTGTTTTTTGTCCGCGTCCGCGGTGTCGCGGCGGTGTCGCTGGCGCTTCTGCTCGCGGGCGGCTGCGCGGCGCGTCCGCTCTACGGCGACGGCGAGGACGCCGCCGGCATCGCGCAGCCGATGGCGGATGTCTTCTCCGCGACCGAAATCGGCGACATCTACGACCGCGACGGCGTCATCCTGAGCCATCGCCTCCGCACCCTGCTGCACGCCAACGGACGTCCGACAGCCGCGCGCTGGCGGCTTGAAGTCGTGCTGAGCGAAGAGAGCCGCGATTTTTCCATCCGCCTTGACGAGACGGCTTCGCGGCTGCGCCTGCGGCTGCACGCGGAGTGGCGTTTCGTCTCGCTGAGCGACGAGGCGCGGGCATGGTCGGGACGGGTGTCGTCGTCGGTGGCGTATGATGTCGTGACCTCGGCGTTCGCGACCGAGATCGCGGCGACGGCGGCGCGCGACGCCGCGCTTGAGCGTCTCGCCGAGGAACTGGTGCAGGACCTCGCGCTGGTTCTGGCGGCGCGTTCCTGAGGGGACGGCGGAATGACGGAAATCTCGCCGCGTGAAACGGAGGGCTTTCTGCGCCGCCTCCGCGCGTCATTAAAGGACGATACAAAGGACGGCGCGAAGGGCGCGGCGGCGGCGGCAACGATGCCGTCGGCGATTTTGTTTTACGGACCGAATCAGGGGCTGGTGCGCGAGCGCGCCCGCGCGGTTGTGGACGCGGCGACGGGCGGTGTGGATGATCCGTTTGTGCTGGCGCGATTGTCGGCGGGCGACTTTTCGGAGCGCGCGCGCGGCGGCGGACAGTTGCTGGACGACCTCCGCGCGATTCCCTTCGGCGGCGGACGGCGCACCTTGTGGCTTGAGGGCGACGGACAGCAGTGCGCTTCGGCGCTTCTGGCGGCGGTGGAATTTCTTGAGGAGAGCGCGGGGGATGCGGGGGTGTCGTCGTCGTTTCTGGTGTGCGAGGGGGGGGCGTTGCGGAAGAACGCTTCGCTTGTGCGCGGTTTCGCGACGGCGACGAGTTCGGCGGCGGTGCCGTGTTATGAGGAAGATTTACGGAGCCGAGGTGTTCTGATTGACGAATATTTCAGCGGTCTGGACGGCGAGGTTCGGGAGGTTTTGCTGCATCATCTGCCCGGCGAGCGCGGACTGGCGCGGCGGGCATTGGAGAAGGTGAGGCTGTACGGCGAGGGCGACGGTGATCTCGGGGCGGAGGCGGTGTCGGCGCTGCTGACGGACGACGGCGGCGCCGACAACGACGATCTCGCCTATGCCTTCGCGGACGGCGATCGCGCGGTGTTGTCGGAGCAACTGGCGCGGCATCGGGATCGGAAGACGCATTCGGTGGTATTGGTTCGGTCGGTGATGCGGCATGTGCTGCGGCTGGCGGAGGTGGCGTCGCGTGTGGAGGGGGGCGAGAGTATTGACGCGGCGATGCGCGGGTTGCGCCCGCCGGTGTTCTGGAAGCGTGAGAAGGAGTTTCGGCGGCAGGCGCGGGCGCGGAGTTCGTCGGAGCGGCGCGCGGTGCTGGGGCGTTTGCTGGAGGCGGAGGCGGAGTTGAAGGGCGGCCTGGCTGTGGGGGATGCGTATGTGGCGCAGGTTTTGCTTATGCTGTGCCGCCGCCCCCGCAAAAATTAATTATAGAGACACCGAAGCACCGCCCTTGGCATTAGTGGAATTTAATTAGGAGACAGACGAAGCACAGCCTCTGGCATTAGTGGGAGTTTGACTAAGACATTCACGATGTCGGCTCAAGCGAACTGTACCCACTGATGCCCGCAGGCGCTGCCTGCAAAAAAGCGGGCGGCGCCCGCAGGCATAAGTTGGTGTCGCCAGCAGGAGCGTCTTTCACGGCTAGTGCAAAGTCCGCTCTCACTGGTGGAAAGGCTTGCTCCCACGGGACTCTCCGTAGCGCGGCCTCTGGCATTAGTGGGAGTTTGACTAAGACATTCACGATGCCGGCTCAAGCGAGCGATGCCAGCAGATGGGTGCGGGCTAGCCCGCAAAAAAAATTAAAAATTAATTTTGACTATTAATGGGGTTAATTAAATAAATTATCTTTTCATTAATAGACAATTAATAGTGTCTAATTAAATAAATTAATTTCTTTTTAATTTAATTTTTTTTGCAGGCAGCGCCTGCGGGCATCAGTTGGTACAGTTCGCTTGAGCCAACATCGTGAATGTCTAAGTTCAGCGCCCACTAATGCCAAAGATCGTTCCATGGAAAGGGCAAAAAATTCGGCGCCGTCAATGAAGCCCTCTAATCACACGCAAACCTCAATTGCCCGTCTGCTCCGCAAACCGAATCTCGCGCGCACGACGCAATATCACATCCTCAAGCCGACGCGCCGTATCCCCCGACACTTCACTGTCACGCCACTCGTTCTCAAGACGCACCTGCCGAAACACACTCGCCGACACTCCCTCGGCATCCAGCACCCGCGAATTAATACGCAGGTCAACACGCAGCCGCTCGCCAGGCGTCTGCAACGGCTCATACCACTCCGTCTGAATCAGACCGCCGAACGGATCCGCCGACCGCAACGGCAGATGACTCAGACTGTCAAGACTCGCGCGCCACAAATAAACCGACACGCCGATCCCGGTCTCCTCCTGACGCTCGGACGGGCCGCCGACGCTGAACCCCGTCGTGCCGAAAATGCCCGGACCGCGCGCGGAATACGCGTCGCCCGGATTCTCGCGATAGTCAGGGTCGACAGGAAACTCGCTGCGCGCGGAATCCCGGGAAGACGAGGAGCCTGTCGAGCCGCCGCCGCGGGTCTCGCAGGCGGCAAGCGCCGCGACAAGGACAAGCGCGACGAGCATCGGGACGGCGTGATTCATCGGGGGTGTGCGATTCATTCTTTTCTTTTAGCAAATCCCGCGCCCCGCGTCCAGCCTCACCGCGGCGCGACAAAACGCCGCGGGAAAAACATCCGGAAACTTCGCCCGCTCCCGTTCACAATCAAGACGGACTTCCTTATTATGTCCATCCCGATCACGAAATCTATTCCCCTCAGGCCGTCGATCTCGGCGACATGCACGCCGCGAAACATCAGGCCTCCGGCAAGGGCTACATCCAGTTCGTAGATTTTTCTGTCTGATTCGCCGCGCGCCGTGTCCACGGAACGCGTGGCGGAATGGTTGAAGCCCAGATTCCGGGCCAGCGTCGCCTGAATGGCGCTGATCGAGGCGCCCGTGTCCACCATGGCCGTGTGGAATTTCTCGGTGTCCGGCAGCTGCACCATACGCGCCTCCGGGCCGACATCCCTGACCTTCGCGCGAGTGAGGAGGCGTCCTCCGTCGTCCGGATGCTGTCGCCTGACCCCTCCTTTGACGGTGACGAAAAGCACTCAGGCGCCGGCGGGTTTTTTGTCGTCGGAGACAACAACCCAGGCGCCGAGCGTTCCCATGTCCAGGGGCTCGTCGGTTATCTCCTGAATGGAGAAAGGGTCGTCGGGGAAAAGTTCAATGCCTCTGGCTTTGGCGGCGCGGTAGTTGTCGTGAATTTCCACGACTTTGCCGTCGCGCATGAGGGCGCTTTTGCCCTTGTGTCCGTCGGCGATGAGGCCGTCGAGGAGTTCGTCGAAGAAGACTCTTGCGTTGTCGTCCACTTCTTTGCGGGCGCGGCGGCTGCGTTCCTGTTCTTCCTCCTCGGAGAGATGTCTCATCGGGCGGCGGGGGCTGGGCTCTTCTGCGGGCCGGGGTTTGAGGGCGGCGATGAGGGTTGCTATGAGGGCTGATTTGGACATGGCGGGTTCCTCGGCTTTTGTCGGGTTCATTATAGCACAAGCCAGGGCTGGCGAGAAGGGGACAGGTGACAGTCCGCTTAAAGCGAGAAGACAAGCCTCACCGCGGCACGACGATACCGCGCGGGAAAGATATTTTAAAGCGCCGTCCGCGTCCCCTTACTTTCAGAGTGGAACGCCCGATGATGTCCATGCCGATGAAAACATCAATGTCCTTCATCTCATCAGTCGCGACCGCGGTGATGTAGAATTCAAACCGCCCGGCAGGCATCATCTTCAAGCCGCTCCTGGGAAGCGTCATTCTCAGATGATAAGTATTCTTCCATTGCGGCGGCTGACCCGGTGACTCCATCAAAACAGGGGCGCCGGGGGAAAGACGCAGCCGCCGCGCCAGATCTTCCCGGATGGCGGTGCGCGTGGCGCCGGTGTCGACCAGGCCTCTGTAGGGCAGGCTCCCGTCGATGCTCTCGATTCCCACGGGAACTATCAGCTGGCTCCCTCCGCCCGAGTGCTTCTGAAACTTGCCTCTATGCGAAGGCACTCACGCAACCCTGGGGCCGAGCGTTCCGAGGTACAGGGGCTCGTCCATTACATGGTGGACGGAAAACACATCGCCGGGATAGCGCTTCTTGCCTTCGACATAGGCGAAGTGGTAGTCATCCTTGACTGTCACGACCTTGCCTTTGTGCATCAGGGCATATTTTCCCTTATGCCCCTGGGCTATCAGACCTTTGAGTTCGCCTTTGCGGATCAGGAAATATTTCCCGTCGCCACCCTGGGATACCAGGTTTTCGAACTCGTCCCCGAAGAAGATTTTCGCGTTGGTTTCCGCTTCTTCGGCCCACTCTTCCCGGGAGGGCTGCTTCGCCGGGGAGGCGGCTGGCTTCTCTCTGACCCGGGGGCTGAGAGCGGCGATGAGGGTTGCTATGAGGGCTGATTTGGACATGGCGGGTTCCTCGGCTTTTCCCTTGTTTGTGCATTATACCACAAGGCGGGGCGGGAGCCAAGGCTGGCGAGAAGGGGACAGGTGACCGTCCGCTTAAAAAGACAGGCTCAGCGCGGCACGACGATACCGCGCGGGAAAGACATCCGGAAACTTTGTCTGCGTCCGTTTACGGTCAAGACGGATTTTCGTATTATGTCCATCCCGATGATGACATCTATGTTCTCCAGGCCGTCGATCGCGGCGGCAAGGACATAAAATGTCCTGCCGTTGGGAAGCCTGAATTCCAGATCATAGGCTTCCACCACCAGCGCGCCCCACGGCATCTCCACGTTGATCTTGTCGAAAGGAGAAAAGCCCAGTCTCCGCGCCAGGTCTCCGCGGATGGCGCTGCGTCGGGCGCCGGTGTCCACCAGCGCCCGGCGGGGAGTGTCGGGGTCCTCCTCCCGCCCCGCAGACGGAGACACGACGCCTCCGATTCTCACGAAGGTGATCGGCTGTCTTCCGTCATCTTCGTCTCTGCGTTCTATGCCGCCTCGGATCGCGGTGAAAAACATTCAGGTGGAGCGGGGAGCGACCCAGGCGGCGAGCGTTCCCAGGTTTTCGGGTTTGTCCGTTATCTTCTGGACGGAAAAGGGCTCGTAAGGATAGAAGCGCCTCTTGCCCTCGAGGACCGCTTCGTGGAAGTCGTCCATGATTTTCACGACTTTGCCGCCGCGCATGAGGGCGAACTTGCGTTCGTGCCCCTGGGCGAGGAGGTCGTCGAGCAGTTCTTCACGGAAGACCTTTATGTTGGCGTCCACTTCCCTTCTCTGGTCTTCCTGGGTGACCCAGTTTTCGCCGGGCTCTGGATTTTTCTCCCAGTCTTCCAGTGGCGGCCGGCGGGCGCTCTTCCTGGCGAGGGGGGAGAAGATGGTTGCTATGAGGGCTGATTTGGACATGGCGGGTTCCTCGGCTTTTCCCTTGTTTGTGCATTATACCACAAGGCGGGGCGGGAGCCAGGGCTGGCGAGAAGGGGACAGGTGACCGTCCGCTTAAAAAGAAGGCGGACGCGAAGAGTCGTCAGCGCTGCTCTTCGCCTTGTTCGTTTCCTTCCGCGGACTCCGCCAGACTCGGCGCATCGCCTCCGGCAAAGTCTCTTTCAGAAGAAAGCATCATGATGAGCAGTTCGCGGTTTTCCCTCACCTCTTCACGAAGGCCGGTCTCCACGCGGGCGATGTCCTCGCGAAGGTTGGATTCCACGCGCGAAACAGACTCCCTGACCTCGGCGAGAATGACGCCGAAGGCGATGGCGACAGAAGCAACCGCCGTAACCACGGCCGCGTTCGCGACAATAATCGTTGATGGAGAAGTGCCTGACACCTGGCTGGCTCCTGGACTGGCTGTCTCTTGATACAACGGCCTTCGCTGTATTCCTCTTTATGCCGCCATTGGTTCTGCGGATTGTCAAGGGTTAAAAGAAGGGGGGCGGGAGCGCAAGGCGTCCGCCGCCGAAAACAAAAGCACAGGGACTGGCGCGCCGAAGTCCGTGCGGCGAATCCGCGGACGGGCGGGCGGCGGGCGTTCAATGGCGGCGGGAGAGACGGAGACCTGTCTGCGAGAAGGGGACGGGTGACCGTCCGCTTAAAAAGAAGACAGACTCCGCGGCGCGACAAAACGGCGCGGGAAAGACATCGTGAAAACTCCCGTGCGCCGCCTTATGAGCAGTCTGGATTCCTTTATTATGTCCATCCCGATCACGAAATCCATTCCCTTCAGTCCGTCGATCGCGGCGACATGCACGCCGCGAAACACCAGGCCCCTCGGAAGCGTCACATCCAGTTCATAAACATCTGTCACCTTTCCGCCATGCGCCGCATCCGCGAAATACTCCGCGACGACGGTGAAGTCCCGCTCCTGCGCCAGTTCTTTCTGAATGGCGCTGATCGAGGCGCCGGTGTCGATCAGGGCCGTGTAGATTTTCTCGGCGTCTCCCGGTCGCGCGCCGCGCGTTTTTGATCTGACGTCCCTGGCCTTCACGCGGGTGAGGAGTTGTCCTCCGTCGTCCGGGTGCCCCCGCCTGACCCTCCCTCTGACGGTGACGGGAAACACTCAGGTGGAGACGGGTTCGTCTTCGTCGCGCGTGACGAGCCAGGCGCCGAGCGTTCCCATGTTCAGGGGTTCGTCGGTTATCGTCTGGACGGAGAAGACTTCGTCGGGGAAGAGTTCCCTGCCTCTCGCGGTGGCGGCGCTGAAGGTGTCGAGGATTTCGACGATTTCGCCGTCGCGCATGAGGGCGGTTTTCCACTTGTGTCCGTCGGCGATGAGGCCGGCGAGGAATTTTTCACGGAAGATTTTTCCGTTGGAGCGCACCTGTTTTTCGCGCGCCTGTCGCCACTCCTGCCACTCTTCGTCGGAAAGTATCCTCTCCGGAGGACGGGGCGGGGGCGCGTTCCTTTTGACGAAGGGCGCGAGCAGGGTTGCTATGAGGGCTGATTTGGACATGGCGGGTTCCTCGGCTTTTGTCCGTTCCATTATAGCACAAGCCAATGCTGGCGAGAAGGGGACAGGTGACCGTCCGCTTAAAAAGAAGACAGACTCCGCGGCGCGACAAAACGCCGCGGGAAAAACATCCGGAAACTTTGCCCGCTCCCGTTCACAATCAAAACGGACTTCCTTATTATGTCCATCCCGATCACAATATCTATGCCCCTCAAGCCGACAAGCTCGGCGGCATGAACGCCATGAAACATCAGCCCTCCTGGAAGCGTCATGTCCAGTTCATAGATGTCCGTCACATTTCCGCCGTGCGGCGTGTCTATAAAACGCTTCACGCCGACGGTAAAGTCCAGTCTCCGGGCCAGTTCCCCCTGAATGCCGCTGATGGTGGCGCCCGTGTCCACCAGCGCCGTGTAGAATTTCTCGGTGCCCTCCGGCTGCTTCGCGAGCGCCTTCAGGCCGGCATCCCTGACTTTCGCACGAGTGAGGAGTCGTCCTCCGTCGTCCGGATGCTGTCTCCTGACCTTCCCTTTGACGGTGACGAAGAACACTCAGGTGGCGGCGGGTTTTTTGTCGTCGGACGCGACAACCCAGGCGCCGAGCGTTCCTATGTCCCAGGGTTCGTCGGTGATCTCCTGAATGGAGAAGAATTCGTCAATGCCGGGGAAGAGTTCCAGTCCTCTGGTTTTGGCGGCGCGGTAGTTGTCGAGGATTTCCACGACTTTGCCGTCGCGCATGAGGGCGCTTTTGCCCTTGTGTCCGTCGGCGATGAGGCCGTCGAGGAGTTCGTCGAAGAAGACTCTTGCGTTGTCGTCCACTTCTTTGCGGGCGCGGCGGCTGCGTTCCTGTTCTTCCTCCTCGGAGAGATGTCTCATCGGGCGGCGGGGGCTGGGCTCTTCTGCGGGCCGGGGTTTGAGGGCGGCGATGAGGGTTGCTATGAGGGCTGATTTGGACATGGCGGGTTCCTCGGCTTTTGTCCGTTCCATTATAGCACAGGGGGAGGCTTAAAAGAAGGGGGGCGGACGGACGGACGGCGGTCGTTCAATGGCGGCGGGAGAGACGGGGACCTGTCT
>JALCBB010000097.1 GCA_028066985.1 Alphaproteobacteria bacterium | reverse complement strand
TGCGGGCTAGCCCGCACCCATCTGCCGGCATCGCTCGCTTGAGCCGGCATCGTGAATGTCTAAGTCAGACTCCCACTAATGCCGGAGGCCGCGCTTCGGAGAATCCCGAAGAGCAAACCTCCGATAAAGGCGAAGCCCTCAGGCTAAGTCAGAAACAGCCTTCGCGATGCGTCCGCAGGCCTCCTTAAGCGTGTCGTCATCAGTAGCATAAGAAATGCGAAAATGCGGCGACAGCCCGAACGCCACGCCAGGCACAAGCGCCACCCCGACAGACTCAAGCAGATAAGTCGCGAAATCACTGTCAGTCTCAAGAACAACACCCTGCGGCGTCTTCTTCCCCAGCAGCCCCGCGCACGACGGATACACATAAAACGCCCCCCCGGGCTGCGGACACGAAATACCCCCGATCCCGCTCAGCGCCGATACAACAAGATCACGCCGCCGCCGAAACGCCCCGGTGCGCTCGGGAATGAAATCCTCCGAACCCGAAAGCGCCGCGACCGCCGCCGCCTGACTCACAGACGACGGATTGGAAGTGGACTGCGACTGCAACTTCGCCATCGCCCGCACAAGATCCCTCGGACCGCCCGCGAATCCGATGCGCCAGCCCGTCATCGCGTACGCCTTGGAAACACCGTTGACCGTGAGCGTCCGCGCCGCGACCTCGGGCGCGACATCGCCCGCCGCCTCGGCGAAAGCGGTGAAGCCGTCGTCTTCATAGACGATCTTCTCGTAGATCTCGTCGCTCATCACATACACCCGCGGATGCTCCTTCACGACCTCGGCGATGGCATGCTGCTGCGCGCGCGACCACAAAGCCCCGCTCGGATTGGACGGATTGTTCAAAATCAGCATCCGCGTCTTCGCCGACAGCGCGCGCGCGAGATCATCAGGGTCGGGATAAAAATCCGGCCCCGGACACTCGACAATCTTCACCTCCGCCTCGGCGAGAAGCGCCATGTCGGGATAACTCACCCAGTACGGCGCGAGAATCACAACCTCGTCGCCCGGCGACACCGCCGCCATCAGCGCGTTGTACAGAACCTGCTTGCCGCCCGTGGAAACAATGATCTCGTCGTCCGAAAACTCAAGACGATTGTCGCGCCGGAATTTGTCGCGGACGGCCGCCTTGAGTTCGGCGGTGCCGTCGACATTCGTATACCGGGTCTCGCCGCGCTGAATCGCGGCGACGGCGGCGTCGCAGATGTGTCCGGGGGTGTCGAAGTCCGGCTCGCCGGCGGAGAGCGAGATGATGTCCTCGCCCGCCGCCTTCCGCTCGCGCGCGAGTTTGGCGATGGCGAGAGTCGGCGAGGGCTTGATGCGTTCCAGTCGTTTCGCGAGTCGCGTGTCGGTCATGAGATTCGAAGCTCCTTGAAGAAGTCGTTGCCCTTGTCGTCAATGACGATGAAGGCGGGGAAGTTTTCCACTTCAATCTGCCAGACGGCCTCCATCCCGAGCTCCTCGTAGTCAATGACCCGGACGGCGCGGATGTTCTCCCGCGCCAGTTGCGCGGCGGGTCCGCCGATGGAGCCGAGATGAAAGCCGCCGTATTTCCTGCACGCCTCGCGCACCTGCGCGCCGCGGTTGCCCTTGGCGAGCATGACGAGCGAACCGCCGGCGGCCTGAAAGGCGGCGACATAGGAGTCCATCCTGCCGGCGGTGGTGGGCCCGAAACTGCCGGAGACGAGTCCTTCGGGCTGCTTGGCGGGGCCGGCGTAGTAGATCGGCGAGCGTTTGAAGTAGTCGGGGAGGGACTTGCCGTCCTCCAGGCTCTGCTGAAGTCTGAGATGAACGGCGTCGCGCGCGACGGTGAGAGGCCCGTTGAGGGCGAGCCGCGTGCGGACAGGATGCTTTGAAAGTTCGGCGCGGATTTTATCCATCGGCTGAGAGAGGTCTATGGAGACGACTTCGCCGCCGGTGCCGCCGCCGGCGAGGCTCTGGATGTTTTCGGGGAGAAATCGGGCGGGGTCGTGTTCCAGTTGTTCCAGGAAGAGTCCGTCGGCGGTGATTCTGGCGAGCGCCTGACGGTCGGCGGAGCATGAAACGCCGATGCCGACGGGCAGACTCGCGCCGTGCCGCGGCAGCCGCACGACGCGCACATCGTGACAGAAGTATTTGCCGCCGAACTGCGCGCCGATGCCGTTGTCGCGGGTGAGTTGCAGGAGATTGTCTTCCATTTCGCGGTCGCGGAAGCCGTGTCCGCTTTCGGCGCCGGTTTCGGGGAGGCCGTCCAGGAAATGCGTGGAGGCGAGTTTGACCGCGCGAAGACAGAATTCGGCGCTCGGTCCGCCGATAACAACGGCGAGATGATACGGCGGACACGCGGCGGTGCCGATGGCGATGATTTTCTCCTGAAGAAAGGGAATGAGTTTGTCGGGTCTGAGCATGGAGGGCGTGAGCTGAAAGAAGTAACTCTTGTTGGCGGAGCCGCCGCCTTTGGCGACGAAGAGGAATCTGTATTCGTCCGCGGCGGGCGGGATGTTTTCGGCGAGGATTTCAATTTCGGCGGGCAGGTTGGTGCGGGTGTTTTTCTCCTTGAACATGGAGAGCGGCGCGAGCTGCGAGTAGCGCAGGTTGTGTTTTTCGTAGGCGCCGCGGATGCCGGCGGTGATTTCGGCTTCGTCGTCGGTGCGGGTGGCGACATTGTTGCCGCGCCAGGCGTGGACGATGGCGGTGCCGGTGTCCTGGCACATGGGCAGGACTCCGCCGGCGGCGACATTGGCGTTTTTGAGGAGTTCAAAGGCGACGAAGCGGTCGTTGGGCGAGGCGTCGGTGTCGCCGACGATGGCGGCGAGTTGCCGGAGGTGATCGGGTCTGAGAAAGTGGTTGATTTCAAAGAAGGCGGTTTCGGCGAGTCGCGAGAGGGCTTGCGGGGGGACGGCGATCCGTCCCTGTTCGCGGGAGGGCTGAGTGTCGGCGGCGGTCGCGAGTTTCTGCCACGGGGTGTTCTGCCACGGGGCGTTGTCGCGGAGGGGGAGGAGGGCGCCGCTCATGTTTGCGAGTCCAGTTCGGAGTCCCAGTAGAGGAAGTCCATCCAGGATTCGTGGAGGTGTTTGTGGGGGAATTTTCTCCCCTGCTTTTGCAGAGTGAAGGAGGTGGGCTGCTGCGGCGGCGTGCGGGGGTGCATGTCGCATTCGTTC
Source organism: Alphaproteobacteria bacterium (assembly GCA_028066985.1). Lineage (GTDB taxonomy): Bacteria > Pseudomonadota > Alphaproteobacteria > JALCBB01 > JALCBB01 > JALCBB01. The sequence continues at coordinate 3,649 of JALCBB010000097.1, read as the reverse complement.
GGGAGGCGGCTTCCTTTGGCGAGGTTGCAGTACTGGCAGGCGGTGACGACGTTGTTCCAGTTTGACGACCCTCCGCGGGTTCTGGGGATGACGTGGTCGAAGGTGAGTTTTTCGCTCGGCAGTTTCTGTCTGCAGTACTGGCAGGTGAAGGAGTCGCGGAGGAAGACGTTGAGTCTGGTGAAGGCGGGTTTCTGGGGCTGCGGGATGTATTTTTTGAGCGAGACGACGCTGGGCAGGGGCATGGCGATGGTGGCGGCGCGGGCGTATTTCTGGTATTCGGCGACGACGTGGACGCGTTCGCGGAAGACGGCTTTGAGGGCGTCCTGCCAGTTCCAGAGCGAGAGCGGGAAGTAGCTGAGGGGCTGGAAGTCGGCGTTGAGGACGAGGGTCGGGTACTGGCTGGCGTGGATCAAGGGATTGTTCTCCTTCTGGTGTTTTAGGGGAATTCGGGTGATTTTGCAAGTTTGTTTTTGCGGTTGCGGGGAGGTGTTTTGACCCGCGGGACACATTGACGGCGCCGCGTTTTCCGCCCTTTAACGGACGAAGAACAGCCCCTGGCATTAGTGGGAGTTTGACTAAGAAAGTCACGATGCCGGCTCAAGCGAGCGATGCCAACAGATGGGTGCGGGCTAGCCCGCAAAAAAATTAAAAAATTAATTGGACTATTAAGGGGTCAATTAAGTAAATTGCTTTCTTATTAATTAGACAAATAATGGGGTGATAATTTATTAAATTAATTCTTTTTTAATTTATTTTTTTGCAGGCAGCGCCTGCGGGCATCAGTGGGTGTGTTTCGCTTGAGCCACTATCGTGAATGTCTAAGTCAAACTCCCACTAATGCCAGCGGCGAGCCGCCGCAGGCTTAAGTTGGTGCGGTTCGCTTGAGCCACTATCGTGAATGTCTAAGTCAAACTCCCACTAATGCCAAAGGCTGCTCTTCGTCTGTCTCTTAATTATTTTTTATCAAGTACGCCGCCCAGAGCCAGGCGCTCGACACCCGTCGCCAGCCCCGTGCCGTCATCCACATCCGCAACCAGACCGCACAGCGTCCCCTCGCCGCGCGACACCTCCGCGCGTCGCGACAACGCACGCCGCCGAAACCGCTCCACCGCCAGTTCCGTCTCCATGCCAATCACCGAATCATAATCGCCGCACATCCCCGCATCACTCTGAAACGCCGTGCCGCCGCGCAATATCCGCTCGTCCGCCGTCGGCACATGCGTATGCGTCCCCACAACCAGACTCGCGCGACCGTCCAGATGATGCGCCAGCGCCGCCTTCTCGCTCGTCGCCTCGCCATGCACATCCACCACAATCACAGCCGCCTCGCGTCCGAGACGCCACGACTCAAGACACCCGTCCACCGCCGCGAACGGATCATCGCTCAACTCCATGAACAAACGCGTCATCACATTAATCACAACCACAACCGCGCCGCTCCCCGTCCGATACACGCCCAGTCCGCGCCCCGGCGTCCGCGCGGGCAGATTCACCGGACGCAGAATACGCGGCTCCTCCTCCATGAACGGAATAATCTCGCGCTTGTCCCACGAATGATTGCCGCCCGTCAGAACATCAACACCCCCCGAAAGAATCTCCCGCGCCAGATCCGGCGTGACGCCGAAACCGCCCGCCGCGTTCTCGCCGTTCGCAACAACAAAATCCAGACCCAGATCGCGCCGCAAACCCCCGACACGCGACAGCACCGCCTCCCTGCCGCTGCGTCCCATGATGTCGCCGAGAAAAAGGATTCGCATTACACGCCCCCGCCGTCGGCGCCGTCGGCGCAAAAGACACAGCCGCGCTCGGTGAGAATTCGGTCCAGGGCGCGGTCGTGTTCCGCGCGCGGCAGGGGAGACTCCTCCATCTGCGCGTGCCACGCCAGCCCGACCGACACGACTCCGCCGCTTTCGCCGAGAGCGGTGAGGGTGCGGTCGTAATATCCGCCGCCGTATCCGAGACGATGCCCCGAAGCGTCAAAGGCGACAAGCGGCGTCAGAACCATCTGCGGACGCGCCGTCTCCGCGCTTTCCGCCGGCTCGGAAGTCCCGAGTTCGCCGCCGACAAGCGCATCGCCGGGACGCCAGCGCCGAAACGACAGCGCCGCGCCGCGCGTCTCAATGACGGGCAGGGCGAGGATGTGTCCGCGTCCGTGCAGCAGCGAGAGCAGAAGGCGCGGGTCTATCTCGTCGCGCATCGGCCAGTATCCGGCGACGGTCTCGCACTCCGCGAGGACATCTTCGCAGTGCTGAAAAAAGACTTCCGCCAGTCGCGCCGGTGCCTGTGCGGCGTCTTTCTGCCGGGCGGCTTCGCGGCGGCGCGCGAAGGCGTTTTCGCGGAGCGTTTTTTTCGCCGCGCCTGTTTCGGTTGTCTGCATTTTGCCTGCTGTTCGCTTCGGTTCGGTCTTATATTAACCTACACGCGTCTCCGATAGTCAAATTCCACATTAATTAAAGACGGACGGAGGTTGTCGGCGCGAATTTCTGCTATAAAAGCGCGGCTATGACTTCCTTGTCTTCTTTTTTCGCGCGACGGCTCGCCGAGCGTCCGTGGCTTCTCGCGGACGGCGCCACCGGGACCAACTTCTTCAACCGCGGACTCCAGGCGGGCGAGGCGCCCGAACTCTGGAATCTGAGTCACAGCGACAAAGTGCGCGCCCACTATCGGGATTTCATTGACGCGGAGTGCGACATTGTTCTCACCAACACTTTCGGCGGGAACGCGGAGCGTCTTCGGCTTCACGACGCCGCGTCACGGACGCATGAGATCAACCTCGCGGCGGCGGAGTTGCTGTGCGAGGAGGCGGCGCTTGCCGGACGCGATGATCTGATTGTCGCGGGTTCTATGGGTCCGAGCGGTTCGCTGATGGCGCCGCTCGGGACGCTGCGGCCTGACGAGGCGCGCGACATTTTTTACGAGCAGGCGAAGGCGTTGAAGGAGGGCGGGGTTCACTGCGCGTGGATAGAGACATTTTCGTCTCTTGAGGAGGCGGAGGCGGCGCTTGACGGCGCGGCGGCGGCGGGACTTGAGAGCGTGATCACGTTTTCGTTTGACACGGCGGGTCATACGATGATGGGACTCGCGCCGCAGGATCTTCCCGGGAAGTTGTCGCGGGCGGGCGCTCCGCCGGCGGCGTTCGGGAGCAATTGCGGCGCCGGGCTTGCGGATTTTCTTGAGAGTTTTGCTTGTCTTGCCGGGGCGTGTGGCGAGGGTGATGTGCTTGTGGCGAAGGCGAATTGCGGGGTTCCTGAGTATCGTGACGGCGCGATTCACTGGCCTGCGGACGCGGAGCAGATGTCTGCGTGGGCGCGGGCGGTTCGTGATCTTGGTGCTCGGATTATCGGGGGTTGCTGCGGAAACACGGCTGAGCATATTGCGGCGATACGGCGCGGCCTTTTGGAAGCCAATTGACTATTAACAGAGACAACGAAGGGCGGCCTCTGGCATTAGTGGGAGTCTGACTTAGACATTCACGATGTTGGCTCAAGCGAACCGCACCAACTGATGCCTGCGGCGGCTCGCCGCTGGCATTAGTGGGAGTTTGACTTAGACATTCACAACAGCCGCTCAAGCGAAACACACCCACTGATGCCCGCAGGCGCTGCCTGCAAAAAAAAATTAAATTAAAAAGAAAATAATTTATTTAATT
>JALCBB010000096.1 GCA_028066985.1 Alphaproteobacteria bacterium | reverse complement strand
TTCGCTTGAGCCAACATTGTTAATGTCTAAATCTGACTCCCACTAATGCCAAGGGCTGTTCTTTGTCTGTCCCTAATTAATTGACACTGGTCGGCGTTTGACCTTAAACTCGCCTTGTCGTCCACACCCCCACAAACAACACCATGTCCGCCAGCACCCCCAAAATGGTCTACAAGTTCGGCAACAACACCGCCGACGGCTCCAAAGAACTCACCCAACTCCTCGGCGGTAAAGGCGCCAACCTCGCCGAAATGGCGCAACTCGGCCTCCCCGTCCCGCCAGGTTTCACAATAACTACAGATACTTGTAAGCAATACCTGAAGTCCCGCTCAATGCCGCCAAACCTCAAAGAGCAGGTCCAGGACGCCCTCCACACCCTCCAAAAACAAACCTCCGCCGAACTCGGAAACCCCGACACACCCCTCCTCGTCTCCGTGCGATCCGGCGCGCCCGCCTCCATGCCAGGAATGATGGACACCGTCCTCAACCTCGGCCTCAACGCGCAAACCGTCCAGGGACTCGCCCGGCAAACACAAAATCGCAGATTCGCCTACGACTCCTGGCGGCGCTTCATTCAGATGTTCGCCAACATCGTCCTTGAACTCTCGCACGGCGACTTTGAAGACATCCTCGAAGACCTCAAAAAACAGGAGGACATCCGCACCGACTCCGAACTCGGCGCCGACGCCTTAGAGCGTCTCGTTCAGCAATACCGTCAGCACCTTGACCGCGCGAAGGTCGCCGTTCCCGACGATCCGCACGAACAACTCTGGCAGACCATCGCCGCCGTCTTCCAGTCATGGGAAAATGAACGCGCCCGCACCTATCGCCGCCTCCACAATATCCCCGACGACTGGGGCACCGCCGTCACCGTCCAGGCGATGGTCTTCGGCAACCTCGGCGACGACTGCGCCACCGGCGTCGCCTTCACGCGCGATCCCGCCACCGGCGAAAACAGACTCTACGGCGAATACCTCGTCAACGCGCAGGGCGAGGATGTCGTCGCCGGCATCCGCACGCCGCACCCGCTGACCGAAAACGCGCGCGCCGAACTCGGCGCCGACGAACCCGCAATGGAAACCCTCATGCCCGAAACCTTCGCCGAACTCGCGAGAGTGCGCGGCATCCTGGAAAAACACTACCGCGACATGCAGGACATTGAATTCACCGTGCAGAACGGCGTCCTCTATATGCTGCAGACGCGCGCCGGCAAGCGCAGCGTCAACGCCGCCACGCGGATCGCATGCGAGATGGTCGCCGAAGGACTCGTCTCCACCGCGGAGGCGCTGATGCGCGTTGAGCCGGAAAGTCTGCGGCAGATACTCCACCCGACCCTCGCCGACGACGCCGACTCGCCCGAACTCGGACGCGGACTTCCCGCATCGCCGGGCGCGGCGAGCGGGGTCGCGGTCTTTTCGGCGTCCGCGGCGGAGAAATACGCCGACGAGGACGATGTCATTCTCTGCCGCAACGAGACCAGCCCGGAGGACATCCAGGGAATGTATGTCGCGCGCGGCATCCTCACGACGCGCGGCGGAATGACGAGCCACGCGGCTGTGGTCGCGCGCGGCATGGGGCGTCCCTGCGTGGTCGGCGCGGGGAGTCTGGTGATTGACGAGGTGTCCGAGCGGCTTGTCGCGTACGAGGGAACGCCGCGCGAAGTCGTGGTTACGCAGGGACAGCGCATCACCATTGACGGCGGCGGCGGACGCATCTTTTCGGGCGCCGCGAAAATGGTGGAGCCGAGTCTGGACGCGAACTTTGAGAGTCTGATGACCTGGGCTGACGAGCATCGTCGTCTTGGCATTCGCGTTAATGCTGACACTCCCGAGGACTGCCGCACGGCGATTCGTTTCGGCGCCGAGGGGATAGGGCTGTGTCGCACGGAGCATATGTTTTTCCATCCGTCACGAATGCTGGCGATGCGCGAGATGATTGTCGCCGCGACCTCCGAAGGACGCCGCGCCGCGCTGGCGAAACTTCAGCCTGTGCAGCGCGGCGACTTTGCCGAGATATTCCGCATTATGGACGGCCGTCCTGTCACGATTCGGCTTTTAGACCCGCCGTTGCATGAATTTCTGCCGCGCTCGGACGAGGAGCAGTTGCAGTTAGCGGAGTCGCTTGGTATTTCGGCCGAGCGATTGCGCGAGCGTTTGCGTCGTCTGACGGAGGTGAATCCGATGCTGGGGCATCGCGGCTGTCGTCTGGCGATGACCTATCCTGAGATTTACGAGATGCAGTTGCGCGCGATTTTTGAGGCGGCGCGCGAGGTGCGCGGCGGGGGAGTTGAGGTTGCTCCTGAGATTATGGTGCCGCTTGTGTCGTTTGCGGGCGAGTTGCGGCGGGTGCGCGAGATGGTTGAGGCTGTGGCGCGCGAGGTTGCGCCTGATGTTCGGTATCTTGTGGGGACGATGATAGAGTTGCCGCGGGCGGCTTTGCGGGCGGGGGAGTTGGCGCGGCTGGGCGATTTCTTTTCGTTCGGCACGAATGATCTGACGCAGACGGCGCTTGGACTTTCGCGTGATGACGCCGGCGCGTTTCTTCCCGGGTATGAGACTGCGGGTGTGATAGAGCGCGATCCGTTCACGACATTGGACAGTGTTGGCGTGGGCGAACTTGTGCGTTTAGGTGTTGAGCGCGGACGGGCGGCGAATCCTGATTTGAAGATCGGGATTTGCGGCGAGCATGGTGGTGATCCTGCTTCTATAGAGTTTTTCGCGGGGCTGGGCCTGGACTATGTTTCTTGCTCGCCGTTTCGGCTGCCGATAGCGCGCCTGTCGTCGGGCCGCGCCTCCGTCATTAATTAAGAGACAGACGAAGCACCGCCCTTGGCATTAGTGGGAGTCAGATTTAGACATTAACAATGTTGGCTCAAGCGAGCCGCACCAACTAATGCCCGCAGGCGCTGCCTGCAAAAAAAATAAAATTAAAAGAATTAATTTAATTTAATGGACAATAACCATTCCATTATTTGTCAATTAATAAGAAAGCAATTTACTTAATTGACCCCTTAAATAGTCCAATTATTTTTTAATTTTTTTTTTGCGGGCTAGCCCGCACCCATTAGTTGGCATAGTTCGCTTGAGCCAGCACCGTGACTGTCTTAGTCAAAGTCTTACTAATGCCAAATGCCGCGCTTCGCTTGTCTTCTAATTAAAGCGCCCACTAATGCCAGAATCAGTGCGCCGATTCGCCCGTTATTGTCTCCAAGCCCCAGTTAAAGCCATCCCTAGACAATAATCCGCCAATGTGCTAACATCACAAACTCCATCAGAGCAGGGGAAACAAAGCGGGCGAAAGGATGGAAACATGACCAGGATGCACCCCGTCCGGGAAAAACACGCCAAAACCGGCGCCGTCACCCTCGCCCTCGCCGCCGCCCTCACCCTCTCCGCATGCGGCGGCGGAGGCGCAACCTTCACATCCACCACCCCCATCCCCCCCGCGAACTCCCCGGGCGGCAACGCCCCCCAGAACACCGGCGACACCGGCAACGGCGGAAGCACCCCGCAGCAGCAGGTCCAGCAGCAGCCGCAACAGCAGCAGCAGAAGCCGCCGCCGCTCGCCGCGATTCCGCTGGTCTCCCTCCAGGACGCCATCACCAACAACGAAGTCACAGGCGGCGAAATCAACGCATACCGCTTCTACGGATACGGAAACAGAAACGGCGCCGCCCAGGGACAAGGCCTCTTCTCCGCCCACAAAGCCGGGATCACCGGCGAAGGCACGACCGTCGGCGTGTTTGACTCCGACTTCAATCAGTACTCCTTTGAACACAGCGACCTTCCCCGCTCCAGGATCAACTTCAGAGGCGGCGGCGGACTCGTCGAAGGCGGGCCCGACACAAGAGAAGACGCCGCCCCGGGCGCCATCATCAACACCGAAGACGAAGAAGGCCAGGGCGGCAGAGGTGGCAGGAAACACGGGCTTTCCGTCGCCGGCATTGTCGGCGCCGGTCAGGGAGGCGTCGGCGCCGGCAGCGTCGGCGTCGCGCCGGGAACAAAACTCGTCATCCTGGACAGACACAGTTTCAGCGCCGATCCGCCGCCGCCGAGCGACTCCGACTGTCAGCCGAACTACAAGACCGACAAGACCCTCAACTGTCGGGAGTTGCCGGCCTATGTCCCCGGCGAGAATCTCCAGTACATCGTGGAAGGCACCAGACAGGCCAACGGCGTCTACGACTACTTCTCCAGGGCTCCGGAGCAGGGACTCACCGCCACCTTCAACGGCATCCGCAACGCCTTCCTGGACACCAACGGCAACCTGCGCGATAAAAATCTTGTCGCTGTCAACTTCAGCGTCGCGTATCTCGGTCCGCGCGCCTTTCTGCTCAGCATGATCAACCAAATGTGTCTGCGCCGTCTCACCGAGCCGCATCCCACCGATCCGGACAGAAAGACGAGCATCTGCATCACCCAGCCTGATCTCACGGGCGCGGGCAGCTATGCCGTCCGATTCAACAGGGGAGACAGAACCCTCTACACTGTCACCGTCAGATCGTCCCAGGCCGCGACGGGCATTCGGAGAATGGCGCTCGCCTTTGAGGAGCGCTGGAAACAACTCAACCCCGACAATCCGGCGCCCGGCAGCCGTCTCGCCGACGCCAAATTCGTTGATCTCAAGTCGGTCGTTGAGGATCTTGGCAAGAAGGGCGTTGTCACGGTGGCTTCCGCCGGCAACAGCCGCCAGGAGGAGTGGTTCGCCCTCGGCAGAACCAGACCTCTTTACGAGACTGTCGCGCCGTCAACTTACTATCCTGCTTTTTTCGCCGCCGACCCCGCGCTTAAGAAGTATGTGCTTGTGGTCGGCGCGCTTGAGGGCATCGGCAGCAGTCTGGATCAGATCACGGAGTGGCGGCAGTCGTTTTACTCCAACGGATGCGGCGACCTTCTCAAGGAGCGCTGCATCTTCGCCTTCGTCGACTGGTACGCCGTGACAGGCACAAACCCCGCCACGGGCGCGAAAATCTACGAACGACAGGGCAGGGTGCCGCTGCTGCAACTTGGCGCGAGCGCGGGCGAGAGCAAGGTCGGCGAGGGTTCCGGGACTTCGTTCGCCGCGCCGCAGGTTTCCGGCGCGATCGCGCTGCTTGTGGATCGTTTCAAGCCCGGCGACGCGAGTTACAACGGCATCCGCGCGGCTGACGATCTGCTGAACACGGCCGTTCTTGTTGAAGACACCGAGGAATTGACTGTCCATGAGGTCAAGGTGAGTTGCAACAAGGGGGAGGTTTCGTTCGCCTGCCGCAACAAGCAGGTGCCGACGGCGGACGGCTCGGTGGAAACGGAGGCCGTCGGGTCGCGCATTCTGCCGACCGCGACGGGCAACGGCAGGATGGATATTCTCGGCGCGCTTAACATTTACGGGCGTCCGAGCGCTCCGACGACGACTTCGGTGTCGGGCGCGAGTCTGCCGCTTGAGGGGACGCGACTGCTGACGGGCGCGGCGTTTGGCGATGCGCTTGCCCGTGCTTACGGCGCGTTGTCGGAGGCGATTGTGATTGACGAACTTGGGCGGGCATTCAAGGGCGAACTTGCTTTGCGCGCGGCGGTGAGTCCGGCGCGCGGCGTGGACGACTTATTGTTCGCGCCGATGGCGTATGCGGGCGCGGCCGTTGTCGGACGCGGACGGACTGCCGCGCTGAGCGGGGGGACGGGGAATATCGGCGACGGCGCCGTGTTGAGTCTGTCCGGCGGGACGGGGAATGTTGGACGGGACACCTTGCTGAGTCTGTCCGGCGGGACGGGGAATGTCGGACGCGAGCGGGATGTGGCGTTGTATTTGTCGGGCGGGTCGCGTGGATTTGTGGGTGCTGATCCGTCGCGTGTTGCGCGCGGACTTTTTGCGAACGAGGATTTCGGCGCTTCGCGTCTGATGAGTGACGCGCCTGAGTTTTCGCTTGCGTGGCGGCGGGGCGATGTGTCGGACGGCGAACGCGAGCGGACTTTGTGGTTTGCTTACAGCGATGCGGGCATGGCGCGCCGTTCGGACGACTCTGACGCGCGATTTGAGGAGCCGACGGGGCGGCGTTTGCTGCGGTTCGGGGGAGTTGAGGGGGTAGGGGAGCGGTCGCGTTTGCGGTGGGAGTTTGGCTTGCTTGGCGAGGACGAGCAGGTGTTTGGCGGAGTGAACGAGGGCATTCTGGGGATGGGCGCTGGTTCGGAGAGTCGGTTTGTGTCTTTGGGCTTGGACCGGGATTTGGGTGACGGGTGGAGTGTGTTTGGCGATGTTGTTCGCGCGGATGTGGATGGGGGCGGCGGCGGATTTTTGCGGGGGTGGCGTGGGGTGCGTGCGCGCGGCTGGTCTATGGGTGTTGGACGCGGTTACCTGGACGCGCGGGGGAGGGTGGTGCGTTATGGGGTGCGGGTATCCGAGCCGTTGCGGGTGTATCGGGGAGTTTTGGAGATGGAGCATCCGGTGCGTATTTTGGCGGATGGTGACACGGTGCGACGCGAGCGGTCGTTGGTGTCGTTGGAGCCGTTGGGGCGCGAGCGACTTTTGGAGTTTGCGGCGGTGCGCGGTGTGTCCGAGGGCTTATCTTTGGAGGGACGTGTGGTGTACCGCATTGAAGGCGGACATTTGGCTTCCGCGTCTTCTGAGTATGGTGTTATGGCTGGCATCCGCCTCCGCTTCTAATTAAGAGACAAACGAAGTGCCGCCTTTGGCATTAGTAAGACTTTGACTAAGACATTCACGATGCTGGCTCAAGCGAACTGCACCAACTGATGCCCGCAGGCGCTGCCTGCAAAAATAAATTAAAATTAAATAGACAATTAATGGTGTCAATTAAATCGGCGTTCAGCATTT
>JALCBB010000095.1 GCA_028066985.1 Alphaproteobacteria bacterium | reverse complement strand
TATTTAAGGGGTCAATTAAAATCGGCGTGCTGTCTTTGGCATTAGTGGGAGTTTGACTTAGACAGTCACAGTGCTGGCTCAAGCGAGCGATGCCGGCAGACGGGTGCGGGCTAGCCCGCAAAAAAAATAAAAAAATAATTTGACTATTTAAGGGGTCAATTAAATAAATTGCTTTCTTATTAATAGACAAATAATGGCGTCAATTAAATAATAAACAATTAATGTGTTAAAAAGAGAAGTGTTCTGTTACTAGTTTGACAATTAATGGGGTCAATTAAATAAATTAATTCCTTATTAATTAATAGACAAATAATGGTGTCAATTAAGTCGGTGTCAGGCATTTGGCATTAGTGGGAGTTTGACTAAGACATTCACGATGTTGGCTCAAGCGAGCGGCACCAACTGATGTCTGTCGGTGCCGCCCGCAAAAAATAAAATTTGACCCGGTATGCAGATACCATAACCCTCACCCGGAACAATTAAGCCCAGTAAGGTATATAGCTGGCATATCGTCTGCCCTGGTCGGGAGAAGCCCGCTTGATCCGGTTTTTCTCAACGGAATCCGCAATAACCGCGGATACGGACTGGTATTTTTCTTCAGGCAGTCCGAAACGATCGCGCAACGACCTGTTGTTCATATAGTCATTCCCCACCCAGCGCAGGACACAGTGAAAGAAACAGGCGCGCGCCTTTTCTTCTTTTGTCATTCTGCGGAATTCCTTGACCTGGAACAGGATCACCCTCACCGAGTTCTGAGACATGAGAAACTCCGGAGGAGCCATGCACATTTCCTCCACCTTCCCCAGAGCCCTGTCCAGTCCGCTTCCTCTTTCTTCGCACAGTCCCAGATTTCTCGCGACCTCGGCCAGTTTCTCGTTTCTTGATCGATGATCGTCGATGATGCGATCTTCGTCAATAAGAGAACCGCCCGGACTGTATATCTCCATTCTGTCCGAATAGATCTCGACCATGGGGCCGGCGCCCGTGATGCTGAAATCCTGATGGATGAGAGCGTTGACGAGAATTTCCCGCACGGCATCCCGCGGATACGCCAGAGGCGTGGTTCTCACCCCCTCCCTGATCTCCTCCGGCTGCGCGATCTTCTCCTCAACTTCTTTCAAGAGGTCCCTGAATCCGGCGGCATAGCCTTTCTGATGCTCCTTTTCGCGTTTCATGTCGATTTTGCTGGTGCCGGAATACTCGATCAATCTCACAGCCTTCCTGCTCACGGACGGAAACTGCTTCATGTCATTGGCGAAAAGCACGGCGCCGAGATTCGTGATGTCGTATCCTCCCTCTCCGTCTTCTCTTATCAGTTCCGCGGCGGCGATCTGTCCGATGATCTCCTCCTCATTGCCGGGAGCCGGCGTTCCTTTCAGCTCAAAAAAGCCCGGTATGTCCAGCTTTTCGAACACCTGCGACTGAGACTGGCTATGTTCGGCAGCGGCATCTTCGAATCCGCGCCGCCCCGTCGCCAGCCAGAGCGCGCGTTCCTTCTCCGGGAACTCCTGGAGTTTTCTGTTGTTCGGGCCGATCCTTATGTACCTCGCATCGCCGAACGCGACGGGGTGATCATAGGCAGGCTCTATTATCAATACCCAGACGGTCTTTCCATTGACCCTGACATCACAGAACTCCACATTCAGCCTCGGACAGATTCTGTTGACAAGCCAGTGCCGAATGCTCTCGTTTCCTATTTTTTTATTATCAGGATGAAAATCGGTTCCCCGCACCATTCTGGATTCATCCTCAATGCCGAAAACAAGATATGCCTTGGTCTGCCCGGCAAGTACAGCGGAGTTCGCCAGGGCGGAGACGCAACGACCTATGACGTCTCCGTTCACACAATTGTGCTTGTACTCCACCCATTCACATTCGGGGTGCTCGAGCAGCTCATTCAACAGAGCTTCGGGGTTTCTGACGGCCATTGGAGATCGCTCCGCGTTTGTTTCATATCGTCTTTATATCATAAAGACTCACACTTAATGATACCACCAGCCTTTATGAAATAAAATACCCTATTAAACAGAATGTTACAGAATTAATATCCCCCTCTCTTATATCCCTCTTATATCAGAAAGGGGGGGGCAAAAGGTGAAATTTAAGAAAAGTATCTATCAGTTTTTGTAATAAAATCAGTAAGTTATTGCAAATTTGAGCTTTTTCTCTTATATCCCCCTTATATCAGAATTCCTGTTTTGTTCGCTTAATCACGGAAACCGCCACATGTCGCCGAAAGCGGGATCCTGTCGCATCAGCAGGGGAATTGTAAATGACAGGAGACTAATAACGGGGGCGGCGGCGGCGGGGACCATCGCGCGAATCACGATCACGATCACGCGGGCGTCCGCGATCGCCGCGATCCCCGCGATCACGCGAAGGCGGCAAGTCCGGCTCCGCGATAATCTCCCCGCTCTCCTGATCCACCGTCCGCATGGACAACTTCACCTTCCCGCGATCATCAAACCCGATCACCTGCACCTTCACCTCGTCGCCCTCGCGCACAACATCCTCCGTACGCCCGACACGCCCCTCCGTCAGTTGCGAAATATGCACAAGCCCGTCGCGCTGCCCGAGGAAATTCACAAACGCGCCGAACTCCATCACCTTCACAACCGTGCCGTCATACACGACATGCAACTCCGGCTCGGCGACAATGTCCTGAATACGCGAAACCGCGTCCTCAACCGACGCCGTGTCCGGCGCCGCGACACGCACGGTGCCGTCGTCCTCAATGTCAATCTTCGCGCCCGTCACCTCGCACAACTCGCGGATGACCTTGCCGCCCGTGCCGATGACATCGCGGATCTTCTCGCGCGGCACCGTCAGCGTCTCAATCTTCGGAGCATGCGCGGCGAGTTCCTCGCGCGGCGCCTCCAGCGCCTCGTTCATCTTGCCGAGAATGTGCAGACGACCGTGATGCGCCTGCTCCAGCGCGACCTTCATAATCTCGGCGGTGATGGAAGTGATCTTGATGTCCATCTGCAGCGAAGTGACGCCGTTGACGGTGCCGGCGACCTTGAAGTCCATGTCGCCGAGATGATCCTCGTCGCCGAGAATGTCGGACAAGACCGCGTAACGGTCGCCCTCCGAGATCAGCCCCATCGCGATGCCGGCGACCGGCGTCTTGAGCGGCACGGCGGCGTCCATCAGCGCGAGCGACGAGCCGCAGACCGTCGCCATTGACGACGACCCGTTGGACTCCGTGATCTCCGAAATCAGCCGTATCGTGTACGGAAAATCCTCCTTCCCCGGCAGCAGCGGATGCAGCGCGCGCCACGCGAGTTTGCCGTGTCCGACTTCGCGGCGCGATGTGAAGCCGAAGCGTCCGGTCTCGTTCACGGAGTAGGGCGGGAAATTGTAATGCAGCAGAAACGCCTGCCGATGCTCGCCGGCGAGGTCGTCCACGATCTGCTCGTCCTGTCCGGTGCCGAGGGTCGCGGTGACGAGCGCCTGCGTCTCGCCGCGCGTGAAGAGCGCCGAGCCGTGGGTGCGCGGCAGGATGCCCGTCTCGCAGACGATTTCGCGGATTTCGTCGTTTTTGCGTCCGTCAATGCGCGGATTGCCGTCCAGGATTGAGCCGCGCACGACCCGCGACTCCAGCGACTTGAACGCCGCCGCGAGCAGCGCGTCGTCGCCTTCTTCGGTCGCCAGTTTTTCGGCCGCCGCGGTTTTCACGGCCGCGATTTTGTCGCGCCGCGCGAGTTTATCGGTGACGGCGTAGGCGTCGCGCACCTGCGACTCGCAGTCGCGCGCGAGGGAGGCGGCGAGTTCTTCGCGCCGCGCGGGCGGCGGCGGAATGTCGCGCGGTTCGCGCGCCGCCGACTCGGCGAGGGCGACGACGGCGTCCAGCACGGGCTTCATCGCCTTGTGTCCTTCCAGGACGGCGTCCAGCATGATTTCCTCGGAGAGTTCGTCGGCTTCGGACTCCACCATGAGCACGCCTTCGGCGGTCGCGGCGACCACGAGGTCCAGGCGGCTTTCTTCGGTTTCGGCGAGGGTCGGATTGATGATGTATTCGCCGTCCTGGAATCCGATTCGCGCCGCGGCGACGGGTCCGAAGAAGGGCAGTCCCGAGATTGTCAGCGCCGCCGACGCCGCGACGATGGCGACGATGTCGGGGTCGTTTTCAAGGTCGTGGCTCAGCACGGTGCAGATGACCTGCGTCTCGTTGCGGAACTCCTTGTGAAACAGCGGACGGATCGGACGGTCAATGAGCCGCGAGGTCAGGATTTCCTTCTCGCTCGGACGTCCTTCGCGCTTGAAGAAGCCGCCGGGAATTTTCCCCGCCGCCGATGTTTTTTCCTGGTAGTGGACGGTGAGCGGAAAGAAGTCCAGCCCCGGCCGCGGTTCGCGCTCGCCGACCGCGGTGGCGAGCACGACGGTCTCGCCGTAGGTGGCGAGGACGGCGCCGTCGGCCTGGCGGGCGAGTCTTCCGGTTTCAAGTGTGAGCGGACGTCCCGCCCACTCTATTTCCTGTTTGGCGATTTTGAACATTGATTGTCTCCGTTCTGCGTTCGTGTTGCGCGCCGCCGTTTCGCGGAGGCGCGCCGTTGATTCGGTTCGTGATGGTGAGGGTTAACAGCGCGGACTCGCGGGCGTTGTCAGCCGCGCAGTCCGAGTTTGCGGATGATTTCGCGGTGTCGTTCGGCGTCCTGTCGTTTGAGGTATGCGAGGAGTCTGCGCCGCCGTCCGACGAGTTTCAGCAGCGAGCGGCGCGTGGCGTGGTCGGCTCTGTGGATTTTGAGATGCTCGGTGAGGTGGCGGATCCGCGCCGAGAAGATCGCGATCTGCACTTCGGGCGAACCCGTGTCGCCGCTTTTTTTCTGATGCTCGGCGATGACGCCCTGCTTGTCCGGCGCCGCCAGAGTCAGGGGAGACGGCGACGGTGACGGTGACGGCAACGGTGACGGTGACAATGAAGGCGCCGCCGTTGTTGTCGTTGTTTCAGCCGCTGTTTCGGTCTCCGCGGCTTCGGCGGACGGCGTTTCGCTGTCCGTTTTGTCCTTGCGGGTGAATCTTCCGATTTTCATTGGGTGTTCCTGTTCGTGTCGGTCTGTCGGTCTGTCCGTCTGCTCGTCTGACATCGCGCCGCCGCCGTCGCCGGACGCGGCGCGGACGAATTAACGGGAGTGTCGCTGGTCGGTTCTGTCTCTGCGCTGCTCGCGGCGGACGGATCAGCGCCGCGCCTTCGTCTCTCTTCGTTCGTGGCGTATTAATGACACATGCGGCGCGCGGCTGTCAAGGGGGGACTTTAAACAAAGACGCGCCGCGGCTTAAAAATATCGTTATGACGGACAACAACGGCGACAAGGCGGGAATCACAGAAGGCGGCGGTGTCGGCGGGGGTCTGGGTGTCGCTGTCGCTGGAATTTACGCCGTTTTCGGACAGGGCGGGGATGCTCTGCCCGCGGGCGAGACGGCGGGCGTCCTCCTCGGAGACCTGGACGCTCGGCAGATGCGCGAGGGCGGCGCCGACGGGAAGCAGGATTTTTTCCGCCGGCAGGGATTGAATCTGCGCGAGGGTGAGGGGGTCGGCGAAGGGCCCCGCGCGGAGACGGCGCAGGCGCGAGACATGTCCGAGACAGCCGAGGCGCTGCCCGAGGTCGCGGGCGAGGGCGCGGACATAGGTGCCGCCGCCGCAGCGGACGCGGAAGTCCGCCTTGTTCTCGTCGGGGGCGGCGAGAAGCGCGAACTCGTGAATCGTGACGGGACGCGGCGCGGTCGTGACGATTTCTCCTTTGCGGGCGCGTTCATAGTTGCGGACGCCGTTTTGTTTGAGCGCCGAGAAGGCGGGCGGGGTCTGCATGATGTCGCCGGTGAATTCGGGGAGCAGTTTCCGAATGTCGTTTTCGTTCGGACGCTTTTCGGAGTGGTCTTGCGGAGTGCCGAGGGAGTCGTCGCTGTCGGTCTGGGTTCCCCATGTGATTGTGAATTCGTATATTTTGTCCGAATGAATGATCCAGGGGATAGTTTTGGTGGCGTTTCCGATAGCGAGGGGCAGGACGCCCGAGGCGAGCGGATCCAGGGTGCCGCTGTGTCCGGCTTTGGGCGCGCGGAGGATTTTTTTAACCTGCGCGAGGGCTTTGGCTGATGTGACGCCTGTCGGTTTATCCAGGACGAGCCATCCGTTCATTGCGCGGACTGCTCGCGGTGTTCGGCCATTCTGGCGAGTTTCGTTTCCAGTTCCCGTGTCCGGAGGGTGGCGTGATCAAACTGGAGGTCCAGTTTCGGGGTGCGTTTGAGGGCGAGTTTTCGTCCGAGTTGTTTTCTGATGCTGTGCGCGGAGCGGGCGAGTTCGGAGTTGAGGGAGTTGATATTTTCCTGCGTCCATTGAGGGGCGACCTGGCTGTGGATGCCTTCGGTTGATGCGGCGAGGGGGAGGACTTTGACGCGCGCGTGGTTGAGGTCTGAGGAGAGTTCCAGGCGTGTGATGGTGAGTCTGGCTTCGGAGATTTGCGGGGCGTGGAGGGGGTCTGGGCGGGCGAGGATTTCGGAGAGAGTTTTGTGGAGGAGTGCGGTGACGCGCTGGTGTCGCTGGGTGTAGGGGTTGGGCGCGGCGCGGCGGGCGGCGGGGGAGGCTTTCAGGCTGTGATGTTTCATTATTTTTTTATACACCTTCGCTGTATCAGATGCAAATTAAGAGACAGACGAAGAGCAGCCCTTGGCATTAGTGGGCGAGAATTTCAGACTCTTAAGGCGTTGGCTCAAGCAAGCAGCACCAACTGATGGGTGCGGGCTAGCCCGCAAAAAAATTAAAAAATTAAATGGACTATTTAAGGGGTCAATTAAATAAATTCTTCTCTTATTAACATAGACAATTAA